>JAIEEY010000435.1 GCA_029067205.1 Lachnospiraceae bacterium | reverse complement strand
GCAGGTGCATTTCTGCGAAAATCCATGTAGGATATATCTTGAAATACAAAAGATAAGGAGATTTTGATCATGAATGATGTACAAACACATGTAACCGACTATCTGGACTACTGCCAGAATCAAAAGAGACTGGATGCAAAAACACTGCGGGCGTACAGGATTGACCTGTCCCAGTTTTGCAGTCATATCCAGCCAGCTGATATTTTGGAAATTACTCCAAAACTACTGGAAGATTTCATTACCGGGCTTCACCAGAAATACAAGCCTAGGACAGTAAAAAGAAAAATCGCCTCGTTAAAAGCCCTTTTTCACTACTTTGAATACAGGGATCTGATCGAACGTAATCCTTTTAACAAAATACAGGTGAAATTTCGTGAACCCGTACTCCTGCCAAAAACAATTCCGCTCCATACGGTGGAAACATTTTTGTCCATTATCTATAAACAGCTGTCAGATGCAAAAACAGACTACCAGAAACGCAATGCCTTGAGAGATGCCGCCGTGATTGAACTGCTCTTTGCTACTGGAATGCGGATTTCCGAACTCTGTTCCCTTGATGTGGAAAGTGTAAACCTGTATGACCAAACGATATTAATCTATGGAAAAGGTTCTAAAGAACGCAAGGTGCAGCTTGGAAATGACGATGTTGTCAGTATTCTGGAGCGGTATAAAACGGATTTCCAGACAGAAATACAAAGCTGCGGACACTTTTTCGCAAACCAGAACGGTAAGGAACTGTCGGATCAGGCTGTTCGTAGAATGATCAACAGGTATACGTCCCTTGCGGCGATTGACCTGCATATCACTCCGCATATGTTCCGCCATACCTTTGCCACAAGTCTGTTAGAGGCTGATGTTGATATTCGGTATATTCAGGAGATATTGAGGCATAGTTCGATTAATATTACGGAAATCTATACGCATGTTACAATGTCTAAGCAGAGGGATATCCTCACTACGAAGCACCCGAGAAAGGATTTTCGGCTATAACTTGAAAAAGGCATCATTCTTAGTGGAATAAAATCCTTTGCAAATGATGCCTTTATGCCTATTTTTGCATAATTACATTATATTTTATACCAGAAAAAGATGGTGATTGTAAACCGTTTTTAAGAAAATGTAAACAAAAAGTTATGATCAAAACAATCATAACCCTTTGTTTGGGAGATATCTATTTCCTGCCCCCTCCATTAAAAATGCCGTCTAACAGTATTCGGCAATAATATTTATTTTATTGAACAGCTACTCCTTTCCTGTTATAATCTTAAAATTTCTATACTACCATCTGTTTTCATCAACCAAAGAAATTCCTGTTTGACTTTTTCCCGATCTACTTTATAACTTCTATATTCATCCTCAAGCTCCACAACAATTTTACAAACCAGTGTCCATAAATTTTCCCGTAAAACAGACAACATATATTCCTTATCCACAGAAAGCCAAAAACCATATGTTCCTGTTTTATCATATCCACTTTCCGTTTCTGGTTCGTACCATTTACGAAACAAAAATTTATCTATAATGTTTACTCTTGGACGCAATTCTTTATAATCTGGCTCTTTTAAATCCTGAAAGACATCCTTTGATAAACATTGAACACAATTTTGCAATTCCAAATGGCCTTTAGACAACGGATCTTTCATATCTGATGCTTTTTCCGAAAAAGGCTCCTTATCAACACATGTTGGGTACACAAAAAGGCCCTTACTATTTTCCCAATCTTCATCTTTTCTATACAGGAAGTCATAAATAGCATAGGAATCTTTTTTGGATTTCATAATAAAATCCTCTAAATTCTTATTTTCTATTACAACACTGATAACAGAAACATATTTTCGGCATTGGTTATCTATATTATTACACTCTAGGCTTAATACAATATCTTGGGCTTCTTCCATTATCATAGTTACAAAATTCTCCGGAATTTTATAGCCTTCTTTTCCTTTCTTTCCAGATAAAAATTCTGGTTCCCAAAACAGTCTTTTCAAAGGAGGATAACTACGCATTTCATAAGCCCAAACATCATTTAGACCAGGAATAAATCGATCCAGCCACAAACTGTAATTAATATCTTCTTCTTCCACAACCGCCCTTGAACATCGCAAATAATCCGCTGCATAGAACATAGAATGCCACTCTGCGTACTTTCTTAATGTTTCATAAGAGGGAATTGCACCATGATCATTATATGCCCTTCCATAATTCTGTTTCCGGAAATACTCTTGTTGCCATGAATCAGCCATTAAATTTGTAATTTGTAATTCATTTGCTATGTAAAAATCACACAGTTCGGTCACTTCCCCTTGAGTGCACCCAAAGATTTCTGCAACGTCATCATACCAGTACCTAGTTGTGTCCATAGTATCTATATGAAAATGAAGTTTTTTATTACTGCCCTGTTCCCGTTCATACCTACGCATTCCTTTCACTTTTTCTGTACGAATACATTTTTCACAGTCATCCAATGATACCATTTCTATTACATTACAGATAGATTTTATTTTCTTACATATCTTTATGGCTAGATGACGTTTTAGCGCATGTTGAATCCCATTACTCGAAGCAATATTCTCATAAAATTGATAATGTGCCACCAAAACAGCCGGAGCTCGATCCGCTATATAGAGTGATGTTTCTAAAAAACTAATTTGAGCGGAATCATAAAAAAAGTAATTACCTTTATCAAGATACAGTTGGGAAAAACTATTTTCATTATAAAGTTTATAAAAATATGGTAAAATAGCATCTTCAAATACAATGTATCGCCAAAGAACATGCTGTGCTCTATATCGATTTTTCTTATCAGGATGTCCAAGCATCCTCCATAAAAACATCGCTATATAAAAATTCATATCTTTTCTTTCAGTATTAACATCAATTATTCCTAAGAACTCTGAAACAGAACCACTATAAGTCGTACAACATTTTTCCCACTCTATTTTGATTATCCACTCTAATAATTCAATTGCTTCCTGTGGAGCAAGACACTCTGCTATAAGTTGCAAGGCCTGAACATATTCATCTGGACTAAACGAATGATTCTGTTTCAAAAATTGCGTCATAAATGTAAACTTTTCATCCAATGAATACTTGAATATCCTATTCGCTTGTTCGTAAATTGAATTATCCCAATAATCGTTAATGAAACAGTTATAAATCCCCCAGCAGAGCTGGGGAGACTAACAAATGCCGGAGGCGGTGAGCAGAGTACAAAA
>JAIEEY010000434.1 GCA_029067205.1 Lachnospiraceae bacterium | reverse complement strand
TATTGTTGGCCAGAATAAAAATGCGTCAATTGGTTCCAGAAGAAATGAATAGTATTATTAAAACAGATATAGAAAAAGCATATACTTCTTTGGTGAAATATGGTGGAAAAAAGAATCAATGCTTATGTCATGGAAATGTTGGTAATTTGGAAATCCTTTATGAATATGCTAAGTTCACAAGCGACTATAAATTGGAAAGGCAAATAGAATGTTCTTTACAAAAAGCGATAGAAGATTCAGCGAGTTATTGGGATTGCGGCTTGCTTTCAAATTATGAACATTTGGGATTTATGCTTGGAATTACGGGTATTGGATATTCACTGTTGAGACATGTGAACAAAGATCTGCCTTGCATTTTGGCATTGGAATAGATGCTATATAGATTTTCATAAAATTTAGTGCTCCATCTGGTCAGAGATTAGAATTGCAAACCATGCAGTTCACATTCCAATTTTCTGTCTGGATGGAGCACTATACTGATGAGGTGACTTTATGTATAGGCGTAAGAAGATGCCGTTTATTGCGCAATTAGGAAGAATGGATTGCGGAATAGCGTGCCTGACTATGATTTTTAATTACTATTGCTGTAATGTTGATATAGTGGATGTCGGTTCAGATTTTTTCATAGGCCGGGATGGAATATCATTAGCTCAAATGAAAAAAATTGCAGGAAAGTATGGTTTTAACTTTGCGGCTTACAAATATATGTATGATCAGAAAAATCTAATTGAAAAACTTCCGGCTATTTTGTGTAATGACAGCCATTATATTGTAGTAGAAAAAATTAAAAAGAATGGAAAATTTGTTGTGCTGGATCCCGCAAAGGGGAAATATATTTTGGAATTTTCTGAATTACAAAATAACTATAAGGATATTCTGGTATATATAACTCCAACAACAAATAGAAAAAAGGTAAAACGGGGCGGAATTAAACTCAAATTAAAGATACAAGATCTATCGGTAGCAATGGTTTTAATGTTATCGGCACAGATTATAACATTATGTGTTCCAATGATCGTACAGAATGTGATAGACAGTTTATCTAAAGATATTCAACCTAATGCATTTAAAATGATGTGTGTTATTTTTGCGGTCATATTTTCCTATTTGGGAATAAGTTGGTTGAGGCAGGTGGTTTTATTAAAAGTTAATATGGAATTATATAACCGAATGACTTCAAATATGCTTTTTAAACTTTTTCGTATGGATGTCAGTTTTTTCGAGTGGCATACTGCAGGAGAAATTGGAAATCGATTTAATAATACTAATCAGTTAAATGATATTATTACCAATGGTTTGACAAACATTATAATACAAGGGATTACCTCCTTAGTGTGCATGGTTGTGATGTTTTATATGTCTGTTAAACTGACGGTATTTGTATTTGCCATAGCTGCGATACAAATTGTCATAATGATATTTTTAAATAATAAGAATTTGTTGAAGACACGGGAGTACATCTATTCACAAAGTAAAATGCAAGGTGACTTGATCGATACGCTTGGAAACATAGTAGAAATAAAATGTATGGGAATGGATAATGCTGTCGAAACAAATCTCCAAAATAATTACCAATGGTTAATTGCGAAGTTTAAAGAAAAGACAAGAGTTGGTAATATGATGAATTGTTTCACATCTATGGTTAATTTGGGATTTCCATTGGCAATTTATATATTTGGAAGTTTTGACGTTTATGAGGGTAATATGTCCGTTGGAACACTTATAGCCTTTGTGACACTGGTGGGTTATTTTACTTCTCCGTTTAACACTATTATAATGTTGCTTCCAAGTATTAATGGTGTAAGAGAGGTACTGCTCAGATACAAGGAACTGATGAATTTTAGAGAAAGAAATCATGACGGGAATGCCATAGATGGTGAGTTTAACAATATTAAAATGAAGGAGGTATTTTACCGTTATAATGGTGGACATGACTATGCTTTAAACAATGTATCGTTGGATGTTCAACGTGGAAAGCGAATTGCTATTGTAGGTTCATCAGGAAGTGGTAAATCAACTTTGGTAAAGACTTTATTGGGAGCTGTAGATATCGATCAGGGAAATATATATATAAATAACTATGAGATAACCGAGATATCGAGGGGACAGATTTATAAGTGGTTCGCTATTGTCACTCAGAATCCAATGTGCCTAAATGCAAGTATTAGGAAAAATGTTGATATAACAGGTGCCTTTTCAGATGATGAAATTTGGAATGCATTAGAAATTGCAGAGTTAAAGGATGAAATCAAGAATATGCCTTTAGGATTAGATACGCTTGTAGGAGAAGGTGGTCAAAATGTTTCGGGTGGACAGAAGCAGCGTTTAGCTATTGCAAGGGCTTTAATCGGTAATACTGAAGTTTTAATACTTGATGAGGCAACTAGTAATCTTGATCAGATGACTGAAAAGAAAATTTATGATAACTTAAAGGCAATAAATAAAACACAAATTATTGTTTCCCATAGGTTAGCATCTATTCATAATGTGGATCGGATTTATGTTTTAAATAAAGGAAAGATCATTGAAAGTGGAACACATAGTGATCTTTTAAAAAATAAAGGTTGGTATTATAATAGCATCAATTGAGGGGGACCAAATTAACTGGTAGTGAAAAATAGTTAGTGTTATTGGATAAAACGCTCTCCTTTTTGGTAAGAATTAGTACTTGACAATTTTTATCAAAAAGGAGTATTTTTATGCCAGTAGAAAGACTAAAAATAAAATCATACAGGCCACAGCCGGAAAGGAGGGCAACATAAAACTACTTTTATTTGACTTAGATGGCACACTGCTTGGCAGCGATAAAACCATCTCACAAAGGACGTTGATAACACTGCAGGAATGCAGAAAAAAGGGCATATTGATCGGTGTATCTACCTCAAGAGGGGAGCAGAATGCGCTGTCATTTATCGATGAACTGAAGCCTGATGTGCTGATTGCAAGCGGCGGTGCGCTTGTAAAATATCGTGGCGAATACATCTATAAAGCTGCGTTTTCGGCGGAGGAAACACGGCAGATGATAGCAGCAGCCAGAAATGTATGCGGTGCTGATTGTGAGATTACTATTGATACTATAGATGCGCATTACTGGAATTACAAGATTGATCCCAAGGAGCAGGATCAGAGCTGGGGAGACAGCATTTATACGGATTTTCGGGATTTTGGGGAAAGTTCCCTGAAAATGTGCGTAGAAATCTTTGACGATGCGCAGGCAAAGGAATTACAGGAATTGTTGAAGGAGTGCGATTGTATCCGTTTTTCGGACGGATATTGGTACAAATTTACAAGGAAGGCAGTCACAAAGGAGCACGCGATTATGGAGGTATGTGCCGTAAGCGGAATAGAACCAGCAGAGATCACGGCATTTGGTGACGATTATGCCGATATCGGAATGCTGGAGTTGTGCGGAAAAGGGATTGCAATGGGTAATGCCATCGATGCTGTCAAGCAAAAAGCGGATCTTGTCATTGGCAGCAATGATGAAGATGGTATTGCTATTTATCTCGCGGCATCTATTTTAGAAACATAATAAAGAGAGTTTTTTCGCTTTTCCAGATATGTATTATGCAAAAGCATTTCCTCCTCCTCACAGCAGGCAATGTAGTCTCCCAGAAGAAAGATACCATCTTCCTTCAGACTGAGGTAATTTTCTGATACGGCTTTCTCTTGGAATCAGGAAAAAAGTGGTGCAGGCTTTCTAGCCATCAAGTCTTTTGGAGAAAAAGTCTGTCATTTCTTCCAATGGGGTGTCGGCAAGCCATTGTTTTGTTCAGTGCTCCACCCCATGAATTTTTATAAAAAAGAATAGCTTTATTAACAAAAATAGCTTGACATATCAGTTAGGATATGCTAACTTATTAATGTAAGTAATATATAACAGAAGTTTGTTCAGACAAACATTCCTTTCTATCACTTATATCACACAGCCAATTAGTCAAAAAGAGCCTCTATCATTTTATCATAGAGGTTCTTCTTGCGCGTATGTCAATAATTTTGAGATAAATCAGCACACTAAAATATCCAAATTCTTATATTCCTCAACTCTCTGCCGTATCAGATCCCAGGTAAGGAACTGTAGAAAATCATAATCACTGGAAATTCGTTTCAGCACAGCTTTGATGCGAGGGACTTCTTTCTGTTTTCTTTAATTATAATGTTTTCTAGGAATGGTATAACGGCTACAACATCAATGGCAGGGCAATCTACAATCCATTGTCGGTAGTGAGAGCCATTGCGGAGGACGATTTTGGGCAGTTTTGGACAGAGACTGGTACTTACGAGGACATCGGGGAGCTGATCAACTGGAATTTCGATGGTCTTCGCGAGGCAGTGATCGAAATGCTGTCAGGAAACAGAATCCACGTCAATGTGGCTGGATGCAGGAACGATATGCACACCTTTGTGGATAAGGACCAAGTCATCACAATCCTGATACATCTTGGATATTTCGCATATGATAAAAGCGAACAGGAGGCATATGTACCGAACAAGGGTATTTGGGTTGTTCCCGATAGATAAAGAAATACAGTGCAAAGAGTACGTCAAACACTGGCCAGTCGCCTGGCGTGGATAAGATACATATTCCAATGATACCGAACACCTTGCACCGCTTCGGGCAGCGTCCCTTGTCCCAGAGCCAGATCGCCAGAAGGCTGAGCAGCAGTGTATATATTACACAAAAGAATGGATAAAAGGCAATTGTTATTTTCTTTGAAGAAAGATATAGAAATATTCCTCTGATCGGTTTTCCTTCAATTATAGTAATTGGCAATGTTCCGTATTCAAAGAAAATAAAAGGAATCCATGACAGCAGGGCGAAAATTCCCAGCCGCGCCGCATATTTTTTTACATTTCTTGTATGAAGATAACCTTCTGCCAGAAAATATGCCATTGTTGGCCCAGTAAGCCGTCCGATAAAATGCATAACTTGGTCCAACACTGTGTTCATTGGCACAAATGCCCATGCAATATGGTCGATCAGCATCGCTATAATAACCAGATATTTGATTTGGTTTCTGTTTAAAGATATTCTTTTCATAAAAATCCCCTCCCACTATGAGTCGGTAGTGTCAAGTCTAATACCTCAAAATTGCATCAACCCCGGTAGATTCAATGGTTTCAGCCTCTCAGTGCCTTTACCCATCTTTCTACCTCTTAGTGACCAGTTATTTTGCTTCCAAATCTCTGTCAAGCCCGGGCTGAAAGCCTGTTAATTTCAGGCTTGACAGGGATTTGCGAAGCACAAATATAATGGTCTCTAAGAGGCAGAAAGAGGGCAGTTTTTTCATAAACCGTTTGACACTACATGGTAGTTATTTGATCGTTTAATAATCCAGATTTTCATAGAATGGGGATTTGGTCCGTTTTGGAAGTGTTTTATGATTGTGGAAAACAGGGAAAACGTGTATAGTATGGTTAGGAACTGTAGGAATATGGAGGTGGAATGGATGATCTATTTTATTGCAGACACACATTTTTCGGAAGAAAATATAAGATTGTATGAGAACAGACCATTCGAGAGCGTCATAGAAATGAACAGGGCGTTAGTACGACGCTGGAATGAGCGTGTCAATAAAGAGGATGAAGTATACGTTTTAGGGGATTTTGGCGCAGATGGTCAGGAAGCATTGTTTTTAGAGCAGTTGAATGGAAAAAAATTTCTCGTCAAGGGAAATCATGACATAAGAACGAACCAATATTATCGTGATTGTGGTTTTGAAGAAGTCTACGATTATCCGATTATCATAAAAGGTTTTTGGATATTGTCGCATGAACCATTGTATGTAAATACAAATATGCCGTATGCCAATCTGTTTGGCCATGTGCACAACTCCCCAATTTTCAAGACATACAGCAATCAGCATTATTGTGTATCGGTGGAGAGGATCCATTATACACCCATTTCTTTTGATGAAATTGTCTTAGAAATACAAAATGAAAGGAACAAAAATGAGACTCAATAGAAATTAATGATCGCTGAAATCATAGTCTTTATGGTATTTGTGCAATTTTAGTTGCATATAATCACAGATTATAGATATTTTTGCATGAAATACTACAAAATTTTTTTGAATAACAAAATATTAGATAAATTAGACAATATATTGCGAACATAATTATGTATTTTTAGCCAATTAACATCGATTACTGTTATATTCTAACAAAATATAGCAGAGATGTCAATTTGATTGTGAGACACATACATTTTTGGTTACTGTTCACTCCCCCATCAAAGTAGTGGGAATCGAGCGCCAAAATGCTAAAAGCTTTAGCTTTTTCCCTTTA
>JAIEEY010000433.1 GCA_029067205.1 Lachnospiraceae bacterium | reverse complement strand
CATTTACAATCTGCTCCTCAGCCTGCGCCTCCGTGAGTCCCAGCGTCATAAGCTTGATCAGCTGCTCCCCGGCAATTTTTCCGATTGCAGCCTCGTGAATCAGGCTTGCGTCAATATTATTTGCCGTAATCTCCGGGATCGCACGCACCACCGCTTTGTCCATGATGATCGCGTCGCACTCGGAATGACCTGCGCATTTGTTATTCCCGTTGATATGGGAATAAAATGTCTGTTCCGACGAATCCTTTGCCACCGAACGTGAGATCACGTTTGTGCTGGAATCCTCTCCGTCCAAATCTACATAAAAATTTGTCGTCGCTTTCTGCTTTCCATGTGTCATGAGCTTTTCCTTGATGACAAGCTGTGCACCCTTTCCAAGCTTTGCCCTCGTAACCCTGTCCGTGGAATCCACACCGCGAATCTGTACAGTGTCCATCTCCATGTAGCTGTCCTCGTCCATCGTCACAATGGTCTCTGGATTCATCACACGTTCACCTGTGCCTTCCCCGGAGCCATAATGCTTCTCCACATATTTCACCTTGGCGTTTTTCCCGATAAAGAAGGAATGGATACCACTATGTTCACTCGCCTTGTCACCGCCGTTATGAATGCCGCAGCCGGCCACAATCGTGACATCACTATCCTCACCGATATGAAAGTCATTGTACACCAGCTCTTTAAGTCCTGTCTGCGTCATCAACACCGGGATATGAACGCTCTCCTTTTTCGTGCCGGGCTTGATAAAAATATCAATTCCTGGCTTATCTTCTTTTGGTACAATCTCGATATGCTCTGTTGATCGTCTTCCTGCCGACTCTCCATTGGAACGGATATTATAGGCGCCTGCAGGTACTTCATGCAAATCTGCCACCTGCATCAATAATGTCTTCTGAATCTCATCCATGTATACATCCTCCCGCATTATGTTTGCACTCAAGATTACCGTTCAACAATCCTGGTAATATCTCCTCCTTCGTCCCCATATCCTGTATCTCGCCGTTTGCGATCACCACAATTTTGTCCGCAATGTCAAGAATGCGCTCCTGATGCGAGATAATCACAATATTTCCCTGTGTCTTATCATGCATCTCCTCAAATACCTTGATCAGATTCTGAAAGCTCCACAGGTCAATCCCCGCTTCCGGTTCATCAAACACTGACAGTTTCATGCCCCTGGCAATCACAGTCGCAATCTCAATTCGTTTGAGTTCTCCCCCTGACAGGCTGGCGTTCACCTCACGGCTGATGTAATCCCTCGCACAAAGCCCTACCTCTGAGAGATATTTGCATGCACCCTCCACGCTGAGTTTATCCCCTGCTGCCAGCCTGATTAAGTCGAGTACCGTAATCCCTTTAAATCTTACTGGTTGCTGGAAAGCAAAGCTGATACCTAAATTTGCCCTGTCCGTGATGGACATGTCTGTGATATCCTGCCCTTCAAAGAAAATCTGTCCCTCAGTCGGCTGTATGATGCCTGCAATCAACTTGGCAAGGGTGGATTTCCCTCCCCCGTTTGGTCCGGTGATTGCTGTAAACCTGTCGTCTATCTTTAAGTTAATATGATTCAATATATCCTTTCCGTTCTCGTCCTCAACGTGATAGGATATATTCTTTAGCTCTAACACGTATCTGCGCCTCCTCTCACTTTTATTGCTGATATTTTACAAGTATTTTATACGCTCTTTCAGTATAACCAATATTTAACAAAAAAGCGACTCTTTTTATCAAATTTTCATATGAAAAATATAGCGGTGCATCATCGCATGAAAATACGAGCTGCATCGCTATATTTCTAGTACAGCATTGCCTAAATAACGGTGAAAAACAGTGCCTGATATTTGTGTCAGGACAAGGCGGAGGAAGGAGGCAATGCGGTGGCATTGTTGACTGACGACAACATAAGGACTGTGTCAGTCCTTTGTACTGGCGCAAATAGCAGGTGCTGTATTCACCGTTATTTGCGCAATGCTGTACTAGTCTTAAATCCTCACACAAAAACAGATCTCCTGCCCATCTTCCTGTTCTGATAACTCCACTGTAATCTCCCCTTTGTGACGCTTTGCGATCTGGTTTGCCTGATACAGTCCAAGCCCCCTGTCTTCTCGGTTCTTTTTGGTCGTGTAACCCTTTTCAAAAAAACGGGCAATCGCGCTCATCGTCATATTTTCTACTTGGTTTTTTATCGCAAAGATCAGTTTATCATTTTGGGCATCCAGCACCATTTCCACTTTATTTTTCTCAGGCGTAGCTGCCTCGAATGCATTGTCCGTAAGCGTTCCTATGATTTCAACCAGCGCATGTTCTGACACTGGTGTCACAATTTCCTGACTCAACACCTGTATATCAATGTCGATATACCCCGGTGCACTGATAATCTTACTGTACAGAAATCCAGCCAGTATCTTGTCTGATATCCGCAAAAGAGCCGGATTACAGCGCGATTTGTCCTCATAAATATCCTTGCAGTATGCTGACTGTGCTGCCACAAGCTCATTATAATCCTCTATCGTCACATGCATGTTTAGTATTGCATTCATATGATTGTCAAATTCGTGCTGACGCGCCCTGATGTCCTTTGTCAACTCCTCCATCGGCTTTATATACAACTTGTAAATCTTCAGCTCCTGCTCCTGCCGCCTTAAAACTGCATAATTCTGCGCCCAGTCCAACATCCCAAATAGGATCACTGAAAAAACAATACCAAACAGCACCATCACCTTGATATCCAATGTATGGCTCAGATACAAGTCAACCAACAGATATAGCGTTATGATCAGTGCGACCACACAAAAAATTCTGTACAAAAATTTTCTGCCAAGTTCAGCCATTACATTACACCCCTTTTCTTGTGGATTGATCTCTGTTGTGTATCCTCAATTAACGTATTTGACCAGATTTTCATGATCGATACCTGCTTCCCCACACAAATTAATATTACATGTTCCCTTTCATAATCGTTCTCAAATCTGTACGATAAATTTATACACGCTGTTTCTCTTGATTGTTTTGAATATTTCAGATACGCAATTTTTTCTTGACCTCATTCTTGTATGTAATACCAATTTCTACCTGTTCACCGTTCTTCATGCTGATCAGTCCGTTTACAGTATCCACATAGTCAATATAATCCTGATTTACTACACACATGCGATGAACCTGCAGAAATTTATCACTCGGAAGTTTTTCGAGAAGCTGCCTGATGGAAAGGTATAAAACCTTCAAATCTTCCTTCAATAATACAAAGTCAACTCCTCTCGGTATTGCCTTAATACATACGATATCTTTGCAAAACAATTTATAATTAATACCGTCTTTCCTGACAACCACAAAGGTATCTCTCGTCTCCCCTTGCTGGGATAAAAACAATAACTTTCCGATAAGTTTCTGAATATCCTCCTCATTGTACGGCTTTACAAGATACTGGTAACAGTGAAGCTCCCTGTAGGCGGTCAGCTCCATATTTGCCAGCGAGGTAATCATGATAATCGGTGTGAAGGCGTACTCCTTTCTCATGCGCACCTCCTGCGCAAAAGTTATCCCAGAAATGTCCTCATTATCATCAATGTCCAGATTAATATCAAGCAAAAAAGCCTGAAAGGGCGGCTGCGCCCCATCATTCAGCGCAGCCCTTGCCTCCTCCAGACTATTTACCGGTACAGCGCGCACATGCCCGGATACCCTCTCTACCATCACAGTAACCGCATTTAAGCAGTCCTTACTGTCCTCCAGTATCAATATCCTTGTCATGCCCGTTGTCCCCTCCTGTTTGTTTTTATATCTATTTTAAAATCTCTCCAACTGATTTTGCAAGCCCTGCTACTCCCTGGATCTCTGATGGAATAATAATCTTTGTGGCATTGCCGTTTGCGGCCTTCTCAAACGCTTCAAGTTTCTTGATGGTAAGCACCGCCTCATCGGCTCCCGCATCTCTCAGGTACTTGATCCCTTCCGCATTCGCCATCTGTACGATGCGGATTGCCTCCGCCTGACCTTCTGCTTCACGGATTTTTCTCTCCTTTTCTGCTTCTGCACGGAGGATTGCCGCCTGCTTCTCCGCCTCTGCCTCGAGGATTGCAGATTCTTTTTGCCCCTCTGCCACAAGGATCGTCGATTTCTTCTCTCCTTCTGCGCGGAGAATCGCCTCACGTCTCTCGCGCTCCGCCTTCATCTGTTTCTCCATCGCGTTTCTGATGGCCTCGGGCGGTATAATGTTCTTCAACTCAACACGGTTGACCTTGATACCCCATGGATCCGTGGCCACATCAAGTGCAGAACGCATGTTTGTATTGATAATCTCCCTTGATGTCAATGTCTGGTCAAGTTCCATCTCACCGATGATATTTCTCAGCGTTGTCGCTGTCAGCTTCTCGATTGCCATAATCGGATTATCCACACCATATGCGTACATCTTGGGATCTGTAATCTGGAA
Organism: Lachnospiraceae bacterium; assembly: GCA_029067205.1. Lineage (GTDB taxonomy): Bacteria > Bacillota > Clostridia > Lachnospirales > Lachnospiraceae > COE1. The sequence goes on along the minus strand of JAIEEY010000433.1, from coordinate 13,071 downwards.
AAAGACAACCGTGTCAATCTGCATTGTAACATTATCCTTTGTGATTACAGGCTGCGGAGGGAAATCCACTACCTGCTCTTTTAAGTTCACTTTCTTGGCAACCCTGTCAAGAAAAGGTACCTTGAACCGGAGTCCTACGCTCCATGTGGTGTTATATCCGCCAAGACGCTCAATAACATATGCCGATGCCTGCGGTACAATACGTACATTTGCTGCCAAAATCGCAACAAGAAAAATTGCAATACCCAATAAAATATATGCCATATTTACTCCTCCTCATACTTTTCAACAACAAGTCTCACACCTTTGATATCGACGACCTTTGCCAGACTTCCCGCTGCAATCCTGCATTTGTCATCAGCTGACTGGACTGTCCATTCCTGCCCATTTACCACTGCACAGCCCTTGCCAGCAATGTTGTCGACATCCTGCGTGATCCTCACTACCTTACCGATGATACCCTCATAATTTGTCCTTGTCCGCGAATTGTTTATGTACCTTATCGCCAAGGGTCTTGTGAATATCAACATGCCAAGTGATACCAGCAAAAAAATTGTCAGCTGGAGTATGATTCCTCCACCCAGCATAGAGACAATGATTGCCACCAGTGCACCGATTGCAAACCAGATCGTGGTAAGCCCTACTGTCACGATCTCAATAATGATGAGTATAATCATAGCAGCCAGCCATACCATTGTGTTCATCATGATATCTCCTCCTTCCTTATCAGAACGCCTGTAACTATCCAGTACCTTCCTAGCTGTAAAATCTCTTACATTTCTGATAAATACACTTTATCGCATAATTTCATTTCGCACAATGGTTTTTGCGTGAATGCTGTGATTTCCGTATTCAATACAAAACTATTTATTCATTGATTCCCTTCCGATACTCAGCAAGCTCCTTCTGATAAGCTTCTGTCTTGTAATATCCGCAAGAAAACATTTCAGGACAAAAGCCTCTGTAGATGCATTCTTTTACCATGCAGCTTGCAAGTTCCGGCTCCGTCCTGGCTATCTCCTCCTTGACAAGCTGCCACGCCTCCCTTGTCTCTGGGCTCGCACAGCTGCACAAGCGCTTGCGGCTGATATTGATCAATGCCTGCGCATCTGCCTCGCATGCGTGATTGACCAGCGAGCCCTGCGGAAGTTCATCCCTGCTAACACCAGTTCTGTCACTTCGCTGTGTCGATACCCAATGCTCGATTCCAATCTTATGCCGCACCATATGAACACTTACCCATGACTTTAGATCCTTCCACCGCCAGTAAAACCGCATGCGCCTGATCGGGGAATGCTCTGACAGGATAAGTCGTCTCTTCCACTCGGAATCAGGATATTTCCCTGTTGTCTTATTAATCGTATTCATGGCAGAATCTTTGATATCCTGCCAGTTGTCTTCATGTTTAAACAGATCGATATGCATAATAAATCTCCTCTACTCCCTTTCCTTTTTTGCCTCTGAAAGTCTCTTATCCGTGGACAATCTGGCCATGCCCTCTATCTGTGCTCTCTCAGAGGAAAGCTCTCTGATCAGCTGATATAATGTCCAGTTAACATTCTTGGGCGTAATGACTGCTTTGAGTTTCGTCGGAGTGAGCCCCACTTTTTTATATGAGAACAAAAATTCATCCAGCATTTTATTTGGTATTCCTGAAAAAATGATAATCTCTGGCATATAGAATATTGCTGGTGCTTTCTCGACCTGCGACAAGTCAAGCGGTGTAATGTTCTTCAACCCAACAAGCGCCCCGACCTGTGTATTCAGATCTGATGGTTTCAGATGCTTTGTCGTGATGGACATACTCATGCCAAGCACCTCCATCTGTATCTTTTTCTTTTCGTCCTGCACATAGTACATGATCATACTTTTCTGTGATTCTTTCATAATATTATACCCAGCCCTTCCTACAAAAATTTGTCAATTGCCCTTTTCAGCTCTTCAATTGACTCTGTATCGTTCTCTCTCACTGCATCGATAATACAATGATCAATATGATCCTTTAATATCACACGGCTCACACTGCTGATTGCCGACTTTACTGCCGCCAGCTGTATCAGCACCTCACTGCAGTCCCTGCCGTTTTCTACCATCGTTTTTACCGCCTCCATATGTCCTATAATCTTGGACATTCTGTTTAAGACTGCTTTTGTTTCCTTGTGTGTATGCGCATGTGAATGTCCATGATCATGCGAGATATCTTGTTCGTGCATCTCATCATGAGTCAATTCCTTTTCCATTTTTTATACCCCCTTGCGTGCTCCGGCACGCATACCAATCAATAGTTTGAAAGCGACTTTCTTTCACACTTCCTTATATAATGATCCATTACTGCTATCTCACTAAGGAACTGTTCAGTGAATATACACTCCACTCATACTCCTTTTCAAAACAATTTCTCTATCTTTGACATGATTAAATACAGAATCAAACACTTTATCACCTCTCAATATACATATAACACAAATCTCCCTACAACAAAAAATCCGAAAGCACCATATTGCTGACATTAATCCCTGCATCTGTCAGCCTTACACAGTCATCATTTTGTATCAGCATTCCCTGTTTCTCCCACTTGCGCAAAACTTCGCTGTAGATATCGTTCAGATCAACACCAAAGCTATCTGCAAATTCCTGCTTGGATATGCCATTCATCATACGCAGACCCAGAAACATAAATTCCTCCATCTGTTCTCTCTCAAATAGTCTGATCACAGCCTCCTTCGCACTCTCACCAACACTGCCATTTTCTATCAGCCGACTATCATACCGTTCAAAGTTCTGCTCCGCAAACACAGAAATATATCGCTCCATATCATCTGTATTATCCCAGCGCATACTTCCAATCGTAGAACATGCGCCAAGTCCAAAACCAACATAATCTGCCGTATGCCCAACACCCCGCTGCCAATAAATGCTGTTATGCCTGCATTCATATCCTTCTTTCGCATAGTTCGATATCTCATAGCGATGATAGCCGTGCTCTGCAAGAATCTGTTTTGTCACCTGATACATCTGCCTGTCCTCGTCCTCATCTGGAACAGACGCCCATACATCTCTCTGGTCATGCAGTCGTGTTCCATCTTCAATAATCAAGCTATATGCAGATATATGCTCTGGCTGCAGTGCCACAACTCTTTGTATGGTCTGAACCCAACTATCCATATGCTGTCCCGGCAGTGCCGACATCAGATCAATATTGATATTGATAAATCCTTCTTTTCTTGCCTGATGATACGTTTGCAGAAAATCTTCATATGTATGGATCCGCCCCAGCACCTGTAATTCGGCATTATCCGTGGACTGTAAACCAATACTCAGCCTGTTTATTCCACACTTTTTTAGCTTCAAAAGCTTGTCCTTATGCGCTGTCCCTGGATTCATCTCTAATGTAATCTCTGCATCTGCATCAACCTGGTAATATTTTCTCAGACATTCAAGGATTGCAGCAACCTCCTCAGCCTCCAATAAAGACGGTGTACCACCCCCGAAAAATATTGTCTTAACCTCATATCCAGCATACTGTTCTGCCTCCCATGCAATCTCCCTTTGCAGTGCTGACACATACTCCTGCTGCCTCTGCCTTGTCGCCGGAGCTGACAGAAAATCACAATATGCACATTTTTGAACACAAAAAGGAATGTGAAGATACACCCCCATCGATCGCATTGTATTTCACACTCCTTTCATTCATACACAGCCGCTCATGAAAAGCAGTTTTTTGACACACTATATCACAGTCAGTATTCCCAGCGATTTCAACAATAAAATCACCAAAAGCACTGGTGCTATATACCGAATCATCGCAATATACAAATGTTTTCTGCCAAATTTGCTGCTGGACTTCTCCACTTCGTCGATGACCGTTTTCGGTTTAAGCACCCAGCCAATTAGAATGCACGTTCCAATCGCTACCAGTGGCATCAGAAAGTTATTGCTGATATAATCCATAATATCCAAAATCTGTGCGACAGCCCCGTTGGGCAGTTTTATCTCAAAATACAGCTTGTTATATCCGAGACATACGATCACACCGCCGACAAGAGCAATGCCAGTCTCAACTGTAGCAGCCTTTGTCCTCGTCATATGAAATTTGTCCATAAAACTAGACACTACCGCCTCCATGACAGACACAGCACTCGTCAGCGCGGCAAACAATACCATTGCAAAAAACAGGCAGCCTACCAGATTGCCGATTTTGCCCATTGATGCAAATACTTTTGGCAAAGATACAAACATGAGACTCGGTCCCGACGCTGCCATTCCCTCTCTGCCCATAAAAGTATAAACCGCTGGAATAATCATGACGCCTGCCAGAAACGCAACTGCAGTGTCAAACAATTCAATCTGGTTGATTGATTTGACCAGATTGGCATCATCCCTGACATAAGAACCATACGTTACCATGATTCCCATCGCAACACTAAGACTGAAAAATAACTGCCCCATCGCATCCAGCAATACCGTAAAAAAACCTTTCACCGTCATTTCACTCAAATCAGGAATCACATAGATACGAAAACCTTCCATACCTGTCCTCGTCACACCAGAATCATCCTGATAATGAATCGTCAAAGAAAAAACTGCGATTCCCACAACCAACAGCAGCAATATCGGCATCAATATCTTTGAGGACGACTCGATTCCCTTGTTGATTCCCCGGAATATGATAAATGCCACCATAAACATAAAAACTGACATCAGTACAATTGGCTGCCACGAACCTGTAATAAATCCCGTAAAATAGCCGTCCTCTGCGGCAATAGTGCCGCTGCCTGTCAAATATGCGAGGAAATATTTGACCACCCATCCACCAATCACACAGTAATATGGCATGATAATGACTGGCACGAGGCATGCTAATATACCAAGAAATCCCCACCTAGAATGTAACCTGTCATATGCTGTCAATGGGCTTTGCTTTGTCTTTCTCCCTATGGTAATCTCTGTAGTCAGCAACGTAAAACCGAATGTAAGTGCCAGAATCAGGTACATCACCAGATAAAGTCCGCCACCGTCCTTAGCCGCCAGGTAGGGAAAACGCCATATATTTCCTAAACCGACCGCACTTCCCGCAGCTGTCAATACAAAACCAATCGAACCTGAAAATGAATTTCTGTTTTTTTCTTTTTTCATACTATCTCAGGGAATCACCCTTCCCCCTTCTATTATTCCTCTCCAAATTCATACGGATATCCCAATTTCCGCATAAAATCAGCCATTTGCCAGTCTTCATATCCAAACTCATCATCTTCGTATGCCTTTTCGTCCATCGTTTCGTCTGACCAGCGTACAAGATATTTCTCAATGGAAGCCTTCTCTATATGAAAATACTTTGCAATGATTTCCGCATTTCCCTTTGATTTCTGTATCTCCTCCTCAGATACCTCCTCAAAATAATCCGGCATCGGATTAAACTGATCCATGACTTCACCATTATCATATAATATATATGCCCAGTAATCTCCGTCATATATGTAGAGCAGCAAAATAATTTTACCAAATTCATTCGTTATTGCTTCCGCTAGATATTCATATCCAATGCACTCCTCATTAAACAAAATACTCACGCCATTGGCATGCTCTTCGTATTGGCATTTGTCCGGAATCAAATCTGTAATATCATATTTCCTAGTTTTTTCCGTATTTTGTTCATCATAGGAACAAGAGTACTTCTCCGCAACTGTCCTTAATATATTTCTTGCCTCCTGTTCCTTGCATCCTGGCATAATCGCAGCCTGTAAAAATAATCCCATCTTCTTTCCTCCATATTCTTATCTACTCCTGCCTGTCCGCTCCACACATGGTAATTTGACAGCACAGCTGTTATAAGTATACTATCTGACACTCCATATGTAAATCTTTTTTTCGATTTAGAAACACAATTAAGAAACACAAAGACCACCCCAAAATCGGGTGGCCCTGAACACTATTTTACCCGTGATACTTTAACAGATACTCATTGGACACTGCCTTAAAAGACTTGCTCCCATCCTTGGAACGAAGTACGAGCCCCTCACGCATACCACCATCCACAACCGATTTGCCAGTTGCAGTTTGCAGAAGTTCTTCCACCGTATCCGGCAGGATAAAGTTCTCATCAAGGATCGGAACCCACGGAATCCCATATTCTTTCATGAGATCCACAGACTCCCTTGAACCCAGACGTCCCCTGTCTGAAAAAATCAGATTAAAGCCCACTGCATCTTCTGAAGCGTCTCTTCATCCGGGAACACCAGCTTCCCGGCTGCCACTTCCATCACGCAGAAATCATCCCGGTCACACAGCATGACCTTGTGCTGATAGGGTTTCCGCATCTCCATATAATCCATGGCCTCCTTTTCGCTGCATAGCGCCCGTCCTCCAGAAAGCTGTATCCGGAATAGAGCACTTCATGCCCTTCAAGCGGAACAGCCCCAATGGGACGGACCTGGGACAGCTGCAGCTTCGCCTGTTCTGGAAGGAGCTTACGGTTCAATGTCCCCAGAATCTGGGAGCGCCGGAAACGGGCTGCCTCCCCATGCTTAAGGCTGACTGCAGACACCACATGTCCCGTGTGATCCGCTTCCGCTCCTCTCCATCCTGTACAGAAGTAAAGCTGATTCCCGCCGCCATCCGAAAGCACATCCTGGCGGACCACGATTACTTTTCCGGTCAGGGACATGCCATACTCGGTCTCTTCACAGTCCTCTGCCGTGTAGAGCTTCTTTTCTCCTGTCTGCCTTTCCATTCCTTTATCCCTCCTTCTGGCGCATCAGCCCGGATAAGTCGGCGATTAGGCTTAAGCGGGTATCGTCCGGCATAGTCATACAGCTGCAAGCTGTCTGCGGCCTGGAGTACTTCCTCTATGGCTGAAACAGAACAGCGGTCCAGGATTCCGGAAAAGATTACCTGTTCTTCCTGACTCATCCTTTCTATTTTTCCTGCCAACTGACTGATCTCCTGAAACCGGCCATCTGCAGGCAGATACTGGCCCAGGTTAGGAACAGGAGATTCTACTTTGACGATCCGAAATGAAATGCTGTCTTCCTTCTCATGTCCTCTGGTCATCCCCAGCATCTTCTGCTCAGCCTTCTCCTTACCGGAAAGCGGAAATGTGAGTCAGACCTGGTTGATGGGCTTTTCCGTATTTTCGTACAGAATCTTTATGATCGGTTCTCTCTCTTGCACGGTTACCTCCACTCCAACTGCTTTTCATCAGATGTTCATTCCATCTTTATCCCGCTAAACTTCGGTTCTTCTTTTCCTGTGATGGTGACATACTGGTCGATCACATTCAATGCTTCATAGTAATTGCGGCATTCTCCTCCTGTGATCCGTTTTTCCATTTCTTCGCCCTGATCATCCAGTCCATTTTCCCGCAGTGTTCGGACAGCAATTCCCATCAGGTTGAAGATGTTTCCGTCCTCACCGATCAATGCACAGTTCGGTTTTTCGGTCACTGATTCATGCAGAAAACCACCCAGCCGGTTCCCATTTGGAAGGATTCCTTCCTGCTCCAGCATCTGGTTGACCCCATCTACCCACTCTTTTAAATCTCCGCCGCATCCCTGAATGACCAGTCCTTCCCAGTCATACATTATCCGGAGTTCTTCTTTTTCGATCTTTCTCATAGCTCCTTGCTCCTTTTCCATATGTTCTTGTTCCTTCAGTCAAGCTGGAATGAACCAACCCTGCAGACAGCAATGCATGCAAGTCCGGCTGTACCTGACACCAAAACTGCTACTATTGCTACAAGTCCAAATATCCCTCCCATATCTTCACCCTCTCTTTCCCTCTTTTTATGCCATCTTCTGCATCCGGCACTCTGCCATGACAGCCCCTGTTCTTCTTTTGCAAAGTATTCTTCTGCTGCCTCCCGGCTTACTGCCAGAATCTCCCCTGCCGCCTTTTCCTCCTTCTGGATCAGTACCAGATGACGGATGATCTCATTACACAGCCTCTGGTCTGGACAGGTATCCAGCATCCCCGGTCTGGTGCTCACTACCAGGCGGTCCAGAACATCCGTCACGATGATCTTCTGGGCATCGATTCCCTTTCCTCCAATCAGGTTGAATTTATAGTAAACGACATTTCTTTTTGTGCTTGAATATTCAATAAACATCATAGACTATACGCCTTCTAAATGATTAAGTACAAGAAATAATGTCGTTCACTATAAATCTGCTTTCTCGTCATCCATCTTTTTCATCATGACAGAAAAAGGTATTCTCTCTGTATCTCCTTCAATCAAAACTGCTTTATCTGCAAAAAACAGTTCTGCCCGATTAAGTGTAACATATTGTTTTACAAATCTATATGCCCGCTCCTGTTCTTCCTTTTTTATCATCCTTTTCATTTACCATTTTAGAATACAAGCTCTTCAAACTTCTGGACTTCACACTCGTAAACGTTTCACGATAGAAGTATTTTATATCCTTGAAGTCACATTGTGAAACCATATGAGATGAATGCGTGCTGATTATTGTTTGCAAAGAGAAGTCCTGTCCCAATTCCTCGCAGTATGTTTTCAATATTTTTTTATATTGTTACCCATATCGAGCAGTTGCGAAAAAATTGCTAAAGAATTTTAAAAGGCCAAGATCGATAATGAAAATATGTACAAATATGCACTACTAAAAGCAGAAAAATTGTAATGTTTTACAAATTCTTTCAAATAATATTTTTAGTATCTTTTAATTCATACGTTTTTTTATCGGAACTGCTCGAAATGGGTTGTTAATAAAAATATACTGCATTTGAGGATGGGTATGTGCCTCTGGTTCTTCAATAAAAAGCAAATTAAGAGGGGGTGGGGTTTCCTCGTCATTGTTTTTCTTAGCCAAATGTTTTAACCTAGCGCTTGGAAATTAAATGATAGGATAATCATCTTATTTTGTCAACATATAAAGTTCTAATTCAGCGCCGCTCTCCTCACGCGCACACGTACTTGTGAACCGACAAACAATGTAAGCACCATCTTCACGAGATCCACCACAATAAACGGGAGCACACCGGCGGCGAATGCGGCAGGAAGCGCAGCAGCGAGCGTCTGTCCAGAGCCTTTACTCATCTGATAGGCAAGCCATAACGTACCGAACAGATAATATACCGCTGATCCTGCTATCATGCCGATAAAACTGATCACGACCTGCCCGTTCCACCTGTCAACACAATAGCCATATATAAGTGCCATAAAGATAAATCCGATCAGATACCCACCGGTCGGTCCCAAAAGTTTAGCCGGCCCACTCGTAAAAGCCGAGAAAACAGGAAGACCCACAAGTCCCAGCAGCAGGTATACAAGATAGCTGATCGTTCCACGCCTCATTCCCAGAATATAGACAGAAAAATAAATTGCAAGATTAGTCAGCGAAATGGGCACTGGACTGAACGGCAGTGCCAGCGTCAGTGGTCCCGCAATGCACATGACCGCAGCCATCAATCCAATCAAGGTGATTTCTTTTGATTTTGTTTTCATTATATCCATCCTCCGTTTTTAAATTGTTAACCATCGTTCAGCAATAAGTTTACAATTGTCAGAAGCAAATGTCAATATCCTATTTCGAGCGGCTTGTGTATTTTTAGATTCTAATTAGTGCTGTGTCTGCAGAAAAGTATTTTTTTGATTATTAACTTCCTGAATTTATACATGGTTGAAGAAAATTCTAACTTGATTATGCATAACTATAGACGCCCGCATCCTCTTTTTCAAAATAACATTTTACGTTGTGTTCATACACAGCCTGTAGGTTGGGTTTTCCAATGTCCTTCCTCCCTAGTCTGCTTGAAGTTTTACTCCTGGATTCTCATTATTGAATTCTTTCAATCCTTCACGCATCTGGTACTGGATTATTGACCATATCAGAAGCGACAGTGACAGAAGCATACTTAATGCCTTAATCCTTTCAGGATTCTTTAGGTAGATTTCTGACACCATACTGGGCGGTTTCAGTTCCCTGAACGAATTCTCTACCACTTGCCTGCATTCGGGCCTGCCGTCTTTATTGTATCCACGTTCGATCTGTAGCAGTTCTGCCCTCTCTTCATCTGTCAGATCCAGTTTCTCTGTGTCATATTCGCCATTAAAGGAAATCGTTGCAGTGTCAGCATGGGGTCTTTCTGTGGGAATTCCTGCTTGTTTTATGGCAGAAAGCGTCATGACCTGATACATTTTTTCGGAATCCGACTGTCCTATTCGTTCCATCGCACGTTCAGCATTAAAAGAATTGACTGTTTCAGATTTCGACGCGCTGCTCAGGAAAAAACTGACATCAATTCCTTCAAAACGGTCTTCCAGATGCGTCAGGGGTATCCGCATATCTGTATATGTAGATGAAATAAGAAGCTGTGCCAGATCACCTGGGGATACTTCCCAATGGTCGGGATCCCATGAAACGTTATCGCTAATGCACTCTGCAAGCCCTAATTTCTTCATAACAGAATGTGCCAGTGTCAGTATCAGGGGGAGCTTTAGCTTGCGAGCAAAACCAGATTTCATTTGTAATTTAGCCATGTTTAATTCCTCTTTTCTTTTTTACCATCTATCATACACTTTATGGTTGAAATAGGGAAATTAAATCAAACTATATTTTTATCAAACTGCTCGATATGGGATACCTTGTCCACGACAGTGAATTGATATGACATACTCCATTGAAATCCCTATAGGATTATGATACCATAATATATATCAATCATAAGGAGGACTTAATATGAAGTATCGGGCACTTGGAAAAACGGGATTAAATGTCAGCGAGATCGGTCTTGGCGCCGAATGGCTGGAGCGCCATAATGCTGCAGAAGTAAAAGAAGTCATCGACCACTGCGCACAGGCTGGAATCAACATCCTGGACTGCTGGATGTCGGAACCAAATGTGCGCTCTAATATCGGCGCAGCACTGGAGGGTCAGCGGGAACGCTGGATCATTCAAGGACATATCGGCTCCACATGGCAGAATGGGCAGTATGTGCGCACGCGCGAACTTGGAAAAGTCCAGGAGGCATTTCAGGATTTGCTGAGCCGCCTGCGCACAGGCTACATAGACCTTGGAATGATTCATTTTGTAGATGAGACTGCGGAATATCACAAAATCATGGACGGTGAATTTATCTCCTATGTCAAAGACCTAAAGCAAAAAGGCATCATCCGGCACATTGGAATGAGCACCCACAATCCAGATATCGCAAAACTTGCAGCGCAGAGCGGCATTGTGGAAATGCTTCTCTTCTCAGTTAACCCTGCCTTTGACATGCTTCCAGCCAGCGAAGACTTAAACGAGTACTTTAAGGACGAATACGCTGAAAATATTGGAGGGATCGCTCCAGAACGAGCAGAATTATATCAGATCTGTGAACAGAACGATGTGGGGATCACAGTCATGAAAGGCTACGCTGGCGGGCGGCTGTTTTCGGCGGAAACCTCACCTTTCGGCGTGGCACTGACACCAGTACAATGCCTGCACTATGCCTTGACCAGACCTGCTGTCGCCAGTGTCTTGGCTGGATATGACACACCAGCACACGTAGATGCAGCAGTTGCTTACGAGACCGCGACTGAAGAGGAAAAAGACTATGCTAGTGTCCTTGCAAGTGCACCGCGCCATGCCTATATGGGACAATGCACTTACTGTGGACATTGTACGCCCTGCCCGTCAGGTATCGATATCGCTATGGTCAATAAACTGTATGATCTAGCAAAAATGCAGGACGCCATTCCGCCGACTGTCAGGGCTCACTATGAAAATCTATCCGCACACGCCACAGACTGCATAAAATGCGGCGGTTGTGAATCGCGCTGCCCATTTGGTGTGCATGTAATAGAGCGCATGGAATCCACAGCGAAGCTGTTCTAGGCGGACAGGCTTCCTCAAGAAATATGCTCCATACAGGGTAAGTAATCTCCGCATAAATCCTCTCATACAAAACTATAAACGACCATACACTGCTCCATCCGATACACATTATTATAGCAACCGCTTCATTAAGTGGACGTTTACTGTCCAACATTCCAAAACATATACCGGCAGTTACTGTCATTGGCAAGATAAATTGTATCAAAATTTGCAAAAGAGTAACATTCAGCGTAAAAAATGTTAACCAGCAAAAAACGCTAATCAGAACAATATCCACGATGCCGAATAGCAACATCCGCGCGGAATAAATCTGCAGCAAAGAGTAGTAAGATACGAATTCTATCTCCATTGACTGATAGGTTTGACTTTTCCAAAATTCCGGTATAATTCCTAGATGGACAAAAATGTAGTACCATAGCAAAAATATGTTTTGTATACGCTTATAAATCCTCATAAATTCAATCTATTTGAATTTATGAGGATTTAATATGGTCAAATTTATGGTACTACATATTACCATAAATTATCTCAAGAATACGAGTAATTTAAATGTATACAATAGTATGAGAATGCCCATTTTAACCAATTTCAAAACGCCATCTAAACATATATTCTTATATGGCGCTACTTCTTGCCACTATCTTAGGATAATTTATAAGTATGGGATATACCCATCCCAATACCTGTATCCCCTGAATAAGTTATAGAATCTATCTGGTCTTTTAGTTTTTCCCATTTTCCAGTTGTATCTATCGTTTCTGGTGCCATATAAGAAAGAATCTCATGATTATATACCACATATCCTATTCGAATCCCTTGTGTCTACATCGTATCAATGAATGCCTGAACCATGCCAGGTCCTATCCTTGATGAATCGATCATTCGTCTTCATGGAACCACTGCTGTCAATAACAAAAATAATATCCAGCTGCTCTTTTTCTGGAACAATCTCCTCAGCATATCCTATCAGTGGAAAAAAATGACAAAATGATGCAGTATAAAAGTCACCGCAGCACTTTCATATTCTGTTTCCCCTTCTATTGCATTCTGGTTTACTGACATGCATAGTCCCTTGATTTCCGCATACTTTAATAGCGCTTTTTAATACAATACTATATTTAACCATTAAATTCAATATTTAATCGATGTTTTTTTATTGACATATAAATCAAACTGATTTAGGAGCTGTAGGAAAATAAGTGATACAGATTGCGCAGGATATTTCTTCGAGGGTGTA
>JAIEEY010000432.1 GCA_029067205.1 Lachnospiraceae bacterium | reverse complement strand
TTTATGAAATTTTTTTATATTTTGGTTAGACCCCGGCCATCAAATCAAGCTGTCCACTTAACTTAATGACATTGGGGAGTGAACAGTAACCCCGTAACTCCATCCGGTAAATGTCACCTTCTTTTTACTTGTAATTTCTATTCCCGATATGCTATAATAATCTCGCTTATTATTTACAGATCAGCCTTATGGTTTATTGTGGACAATAAAATTCCTGGAAACAGGTAATGATTTTTTTGCTACAGATTTTCTGTAGTTTTTTTATTTCAACCATAACCTAATTTACCGAAAGGAGAATTGATTCATTTATGTCAGAAAACTTAAAACAGGCATTGCTGAAAGAGGCCCAGCTGCTCTCCATTTCCCAGAGCGACTGTGACCTCTTTTTTATCGGACAGGCCAATGCCATTACCTATGAGCAGCTTGCAGCGGCATCCATCCACGGCGCCACTAAAACCAGCGGGCGCCTTAGTATAAAGAAATTGGAAAAAGAGGGCTATCTGACGGCAAAGACAATGCCGGGAAATGCGAGAACGAAATACTATTTTCTGACTGCAAAGGGCAGAAAAAGGGTGGAGCGTTTGTTTGGTGAAGCATTTATAAAAAAGATGTGCCTGGATTTGGAACGTCGCCCGCCTGCAAGCCAGCAGCAGCTCCCGCACCGTATCCATACCGGGGACATTTATTTTACTTACCTGAGCAACCCATTCCTTGACCACCTCCCGCTGTGGCTGCTGGAGCATCCTTATCGGGAACCGGAAGGCGTCCTTCTGCCACCGCGCTGTGACGGTCTTTTGCAGACAGCATATGGAAACTACTATATTAAGCAGGATAACTGCACGCAGGGAGAAAGCGCACTGGGAAATAAACTCAGCCAGTACATGTCTGCCGAATGTTTTATCGGAACAGGGATTCTCCGCCATACCCTTATTTTTACCCTGAACGCAGAAGCAAAAGAGCGTCCGGTGAAAAAGCCGCCCTACTCCGTTTACCGCATCCTCCTGAAAGCAATCCGTGTTTGGAAAGCACTTGAAGGGGAATGTGGGGAGGCGCTGTCTTTTACCGTCTTCTGTCTGCAGTTTGACAATAATCCGTCCCCAAACCTGCTCCATCTGTCCGGCAATGACCGCAACATCTTAAAAAATCTCTGCCTGCAGTATCCTGACCTGATGCTGGATGAAATGGAACAGTTAAAGAAAAGCTACCTGTATGATACGTCACTGGAGGAAGACAAGGGAGTGGAACGTGATATCCTGTTTTCAAAAAGACTGCGGCAAAAATTCTATCCCCTGCCAGAATCCAAAGATCAGGCGTCCTTGCAATACCGGCTTCGTAAAGGCATGCACCTGTACGTCCTGCCAAACCACAGGCTTGGTGATTACCTTCCTTTTGCGCTGCAGGGAGAATACCTTTTTGAAGATTTCCTGCGCGGTCTGCTGTTCCACATGGGACTGAATGATTTGGAAGCATGGGAATACCATTCCCTGTCCAGTTTCCACGATAAAGCTGGGAACGAATATATTTTCAGGAATGTATTTACTTCCGGCTGCGGCATCCGGATTGTCGCAGAAGATGCCGCCCATGACCTAGGCGGCAGGGAACGGACAGCCTGTTACCTAAAGAACCATGCCGGAAAAGAGCATTTATTGTTCCTTTTATTTGTGTCTTCCAGGGAGGATGCTGCACTGTTTCTTGACACGCTGGAAACCGCCTTGTGCCGCCCGGAAAACAGTTCTGCCGATATCTGCTTTGTAAATAAATCGGCTGCGCTGTACCAAAATCCGGCTTCCCAGGCTGCCTATTTCCGAAAACAGGCTCCAAACGGGATGCTGTGGCTTCCTGCCATGATTGACTATGATGCTTTTCTTGCCGAACTGCATCTGATGGAAAGGCATTAACCTAAATTACCGAAAGGAGAACTGATATATTTATGACAAAAAATTTAATACAGACACTGTTAAAAGAAGCTGGGCTACTCCATATGGAAAGGGAGGTGGCGCTATGAATGAAAAAATGTCTTTTTCTGCAATAATTAGCTCCATAAGGGAACAGGCCGCCCTTTCCCTAAAGGGGCATAGGGAGACAATACCCATAAATGCCGCATATGCGGTTTTTTTTCTGCATCTGGTTTTATATGCAGCCCGATTTCTGTATGCAATCGTGTCCCTGGATTACAGCATCCTGACACCTTACATCCTGTATGTGGCATTCTGGCTGTGCATGCCGCCATTACTTTTCATATGGGGCACACGCTATCCGTTTTACAATTTCAGGCATACGAAATATGCCTGTCTTTTTGGCGTGCTGCTCTCCTGCCATCTGCTTGCCCTGTCCCTGGTCTATAAGCTGTTTTCAAGGCTCTTCCTGCCCTGGATCATGGCTCTCCCCACGAACGAAGCGTTTACGAAAGGCATGGTTCTTTTGCTTGCAAGAATTGCCACGCAGCTTCCCTTAATCCCTGCCGGAATACTGCTTGCGAAAGCCGTATTTTTTCCCGTTCATGATGAAAACTGCCTGCAGCGGATCATGGCATATAAAATCACGCACAGCCTGCCACCGGAAAAGAAAGCGCCCTCAGACATCGCCTATAACATGAATATCGTAAAGGACATCAATACCGGAAAGAACATCACAGTCTATGCAAAGAACCGGTTCCTGCATACGCTGATCGACGGCACGTCCGGTACCGGCAAGACCTCGTCCACCATTCTTCCCGCAATCCGGGATGACCTGAACATGCGCTGCAAGGCAGAAGATAAGCAGAAAGAACAGCTGCAGGCATTCCTTGAAAACGGCGAGATTTCCTACGCGCCGCCTAAAGGTGCCCGCGGCTTTTCCATCAATGACTGCATCCCCATCGTTCCGGATGCAGGACAGCTGAGTGATACCGAAGTGGAACAGCGGATTGCGGCGATACAGGAGAAGCTGGAGCACCTGCGTCTTGCATACCCTGTCTGCGGCATTACCGTACTTGCGCCGGATGACTCCCTGACCGATGACGTATGCCGGCTCTGTGACGCAAGGGATATACACTACAACCGCATTGATGCCGTCCGGGACGCAAACGGGCTGAGGAAGAAAAACACGATTGGCTTAAATCCGTTCTATCTCCCGCCTAACATGGACAGCGAGGCAAAGAACCAGCTTATCGTTAAAAAAGCGGTCATTTTTTCGGATGTCATGCAGGCCATTACCGATTTAAAGGGCAAGGCAGACTCTTATTTTACCGGACTCAACAGGCAGATGATAGCCAACCTTGCAATCCTTGTCATGGCAACCGTGCCTGTGCTGAGGAACAGGCAGGCGACACCCACCGACTTGCAGGAGCTGATCAACAATTTTAACCTGCTTGCCGAATATGTTGACAAGCTGCAGGAACTGGACCAGAGCAGGAAACAGTATACTTTCATCGTGCAGTACATACGGGAAGACCTGCTTGGAAAGGGTAGGGAAAAAATGGAGGACCAGAGCCGCGGTACGCGCAACATCATCAACGAATTCCTGCTGATGCCGGCAAACCGTGAGATTTTCTGCTCCCAACAGAGCATTGACTTTGACCGGGCGCTTGCAAACGGCGAAGTGACCGTGTGCAATTATAACCTTGCCAGCGGCGATACCGACGCCGTGGCATTCGGCCTCTTTTTCCTCCTGTCATTCAATAACGCAGTGCTTTCCCGTCCGGGGAATGAGAATACGCGCATCCCGCATTTCTTCTACGTGGACGAGCTTCCGGTGCTGATACATCCGTCACTGGAAAAGAACTTCTCCCTGTTCAGGAAATTCCGCGTGTCCATGATGGTTGCCATACGGACCTTAGACCAGATGGAGAAAAACGAGATTACGAAATACCTGAAAGGCGTCATTTTAGGCTGCGCCCATATCATTGTCTTCGGCCGCTCATCCCTGTCCGATATGGAGATATTCTCTTCCCTTGCAGGCATACGGGACGTGAAAGAAATACAGACCTCCACCACCGAAACCGCACTTACCGATGATTCCCCCCATTTTTCCTACTCTTCACGGGAGATGGTGACGCAGAGGAACGTCATCGAGGAAATCGGCATCCGCATGAAGGATTTCCAGGAGGTGACTTTCTTTACGACAAGGGCAGGCAGGCCGCTCCCCGCCCTGTCCGGAATCGTGGATTTCTTAAAACCTTCCGACTGGGAGCGCAAGAAAAGACTTCCTTTTTCCATTGAAAGGGAGGAAGGCAGCCTAGAAGACCGAAAAACTTCCCCGATTACCATTCCGGATGACGGAAAAGTGCCTGAGAACGGTTATCGTTTCCTGCCAGGGACACCGCTCAGCATCTTTTACAGTTCCGCCCGTGTTGATGCCACAGGGAAAGACGATACAAAAAACATTCCCCCGGAGCCGGAGCAGGAAAAAGATACGGGGCTGCCGGAAGGGAGCGAACGGATTGACGATATTTTATAAGCAAAGGAGGCATGAACCGATATGAAAAATCACGATTACCCAATAGAAACGGCAGAGGAAAGCGCCGAAGAGAAAGAAACCGACCTTTTGATATCTAAAACACCGTTTTATCTGGAAAAAGACTGGGAGCTTATTACGGAAAACAAGAATCCTGCCTGCAGCCATGTCCAAATTGAGCAGATGATCCGGAAGCTCACCATCAACCTGATTGACATGGAAATACTGAAAATACTGGCATCCTTCCATTACCTCAACCACTACCATATTGCATACCTGCTGGAAGGGCGGCTGCACCCTAACTACCATAAGGCGTCCTACCTGAATAACCTGAATAAGCTGAAACGTGCCGGGCTTGTCCTCTGTTACATTCCCATAACTACAGGGACATTAGCAGAGGAAACGCCCCCTGCCCCTGCATCCCCGTTAAAGCTCTACTGCCTCTCCCAAGGGGCATACACCTACATGGAGCCTATCACGCCGGATGCCCATGCAATGCAGCCGGCCGGGAGCCTCCGCAAAGTTGAGATTGCGGCGGCAAACCAGTTTATACTTCATTTCCAGCGCCATTATGGGAACATGGTTTCCTCTCTGGAATACCTAAAGACGGTACGGCTTGGCACTTCGGTGTTTACGATAGACGGCATCGTGCGCTACCGCGCTTCTTTCAGCAAAGACCAGCCTGCGGAGCTGGTATCCCTTCTCGTGCTGCCTGTCCGGAAGCAGGAAAAATGGGAAAAACGCGCTGTCATGCGGCTGCACCTTTTAAAAGTGTGGCTGTCAAGGCATGACGCGGAATACCGCATCCCGTTCCCCGTGCTTATCGTGGAGAATATGGAAATGGCAGTCAGCCTATTCTCCTGCCTTCAGGCACAGGAAAACCCGCTTTCCGTCTATTTCTGTCCAGAAAATCTGCTCATGGTCTATCCGCCCTTTTCGTCCATATACCGGTGCGAGGCGGATGAGGACGGGAGGGTAAAAGCCGTAAGGCTGGAGATTATGTGCGAGGCATCTTCTTAATATGCCTTTTCCATAGACTGCGGCATTTTCCCTTGACAGCAAAAGAACGCAGTCCCTTTCTTTTTGCGGGATGCGCTCTTTTGTGTGTAAACGCAGATATCTTCTTATTCCTCATTAAGATAAACCGCTACCGAAAGTTAAATATATTTAATTCTATATTCTTTAACGCAACAAATGAAAATTAGATTAAATAATAAGCTTATAAAAATTATTTATTTTTTATATTATCTTATATACAGACGGAATCATACATAATTATATATAATTACATGTTTTGCATGAAAATCATTTTCGTCATGATTGCCTGTCATATTAATGTTTGCACCCTGCTCCAAATCAGAAAATGCGCCTTGTCGTTTTTCAATATCAGTATCTCCATTGACTCCATCATTTTTGACTGTCCATACCTCAAATTCCGTTTCCTCGGAAAAATATACTGTAACTAACACTTTCCCGGAATCTCCATAAGAAACAGCTGTATTTTCTGATGGATGAAATGTTTTATTAATTACCACTCTGTTATCACCAATACTCTCTATATTACCGTCTAGCTCGGAATTCGATTGCAATTGTGCATTATCTGTCTGCGACTGGCTACTGTCCGCTTGTGATTGAGTAATGTTTGATTGTTGGGCTAAATCTTTGTTATTGTTCTGTTGGCTGTCGTCATTTTTTACCAAATTGTCAGACTCATTATTAGTACTTTCTCCGTTGTTGCCTTGACTATTATTTTGATTATCGCTGTCTTGTTGATTATCATCATTTTCTTTATTGTTTTGATTATTACTGTTATTTTCCTCTGCATTTGTATCAATTACATCATTAAAATTGATTGTGTCTACTGTTGACATGTCTGAATCTGCATTAGAATTACTACAACTCGTTGTCGCAAATAATAAACCCATACAAAGGTATACTGCTATTTTTTTGATTTTCATTATTTTTTTTCCTTCTTTCTCATATTTTTATTACTACAAGCATAACATATCAATCTTTAAACAATCTCTAAATAATGATGCTGTTGCTCTCGCCCGGCATTTTAACATCACATGAGAACCTTTCATAAAGTGCTGTGATTTTCATTGACATAGAGAGTTTTCCTTTTCCAAAAGTGCCCTGTTTATCAGCTTTTTCAGTATATTATTTTCTCTGTCCTTAACAGCCTAACCCATTCGTTTCTGTGCTCTCTGACATATCTCATAATCCCTTTTGCGTCGTTGTTCTCAATCATTTTTGATACCTCATTCTTTCTGTGCTGTTTTAGTAGTTTTTGAAAATAAAAAAGTGTCTTCGACACATCAACTCCCCCAGCCCCTCAATCTTGAGGGGTGAGGGGTTTTCTTTTCCCTCCAC
>JAIEEY010000431.1 GCA_029067205.1 Lachnospiraceae bacterium | reverse complement strand
CTTATGATGCATCAGTGCCAACCGTACCAAATGACAAAATTACAGTTTACAGTCTGATCGATGATGAGATGGTGAGCCAGACGATCGCAGCTTATCAGACACAATATCCAGATTTTTATATTGAGTACCAGATTGGTATGGAGGAGGGCGGAATCACGAGAGAGGACGCGCTCAAAAAGCTGAATACACTACTGCTTAGCGGCAGCGGTCCCGATGTCATCATGCTTGACAATATGAATATTGATACTTATGCCGAGAAAGGCGTGCTGATGGATTTGACAGACATTGTCAGTGAGATGAATCAAGACGAAGGATTGTACATGAATTTGATCGAAAACCTGAAAAGGGATGATAAGATCTATGCAGTTCCTACAGAATTTGGGATACCAGTCGTCATAGGCAGAGAGGATTATGTGGACAATATCAGTGATTACAAGTCGCTGGCAGATATGGTGGAAAAGGCAAGGGAAGAGTACCCGGACAAAAACCTGTTGACTGTTTGCTCTGCTGAGCACATTATGAAGCGCACTGTGGCGTTCTGTGCCCCGTCGTGGAAAGATGATAAGGGACAGCTTGACACACGAAAAATAAAAGAGTTTCTGGAGCAGACCAAGAGACTGTACGATGCGCAGATGAATGGTACGCCAGAGGAGCAGATTGAGATGTATCAGAAGTACTATGCATCAGAAGATGCAGGGGATAACTTTGCAGAAAGCAAATATTTTGTGATGGTAAATGATACAACTTATCTGATCAAAGAGTGCCCGTTTGTTTACGGACAGATCATAACCGCCTATAATTATCAGAGTATGTTGTCCGTGCCGCGGGTGGAGGGTCTTGATGATACGATGTTCCGGCCGTTAAACGGACAGAGCAGCAATGTATATCAGCCGTTATCAATTGCAAGTATCAATACGGCGACGAAAAATCCCGATGCGGCAAAACAGTTCCTGCGCATGATGCTCAGCACAACCGTGCAGGGGGCTATAGAGTTCGGCATACCTATTAACAAGAAGGCATTAGCAGCAAAGTATGCATATGATGAAAGCGAACTCAGTGATATTGGGGCCCAGTCTGCTATATCATTTTCAGACGCAGATGGCCTGGCGTTTGGCTATAGTATTTTTCCTGTCGATCAGGAGGGGATTGCCCAGCTGGAACAGTGGATCGCAGCGCTTGACACGCCATATCTGTGCGATACGGTACTTGAGGAGGCCGTCTACACGCAGGGTGCAAAGTACCTGGAAGGTACGCAGGATATCGATGTAGCAGTGAAGGCAATCGCGGACAGTGTGGAGATCTACTTATATGAATAGGCGCAGGGAATTTGGTCATTTCGTGGGTTTTATCGGCATGAGTCTTGCAGGGGTGTTGATCTTCGTGCTGATTCCGTTTGCGGACGTGGTGCGGCGCTCTTTTATGACAGTCATGTCAGGAGAGTTCGCGGGACTGAACAATTATAAAACGGTGATCAGCAATCAGGCGTTCCGCCTGGCGGTGAAAAACACGCTCCATTTCGTGGGTGTGGCGATACCGCTTCTGGTTGTAATCGGTCTGGCAGCAGCGCTTGTGCTCAGCAGGATACGTGATATCAGTGTCATAAAAAGCCTCTATCTGTTTCCAATGGCAATGCCGACAGCCACTGTTGTCATTGTGTGGAGAATGTTTTTCTACAAACAGGATTTTAACAGCCTTGTCATCAGCTATCTGTGGAAGAATACCGGATACACGATCGTGCTGTGGCTTGCAGGGATCGCGACGATTCCCAATGAATTGATCGAGGCAGCAAGAGTGGATGGTGCAAACGGGTTTCAATGCCTGATTTTTGTGAAGCTGCCCTGTCTGAAGGGCAGTGTTTACACGATTGTAATCTTATCGTTTTTAAATTCCATGAAGATATACAGGGAAGCGTATCTGGTCGGAGGTTCCTACCCGGGAAAGGATATCTATCTCCTGCAGCACACATTCAACAACTGGTATGTCAATCTTGAGTTTGACAAGATGGCGGCAGCGAGTGTGCTGGTGGCGGGAGTGCTGTTTGTGTTTATATTATTATTTCAGTATTATAGTCAGAATATATAATAGTACAATTGCAGCATGAATTTATTTCTGAATAGTTCCTCAGCAGAGCTGTACAGCATACCAAGTGTTTGCAGCGTTTTGAATAAGGAGTCTTGAAGTGAGAGTATGAGGATAAGAAGGTTTCTCCGCATGGTGTCGGAGACGGTGACAAAATTTATATTTATAGCGGCAGGCATTGTAATCTGCGCACCTGTATTTCTCGTAGTGACTGGCTCTGTGATGGGGCAGGGGGACTTGTACGAATGTCTGGAGCCCGTGTTTTTGCATGGGACAGGGTTTGTATCCTGGAAACTGATTCCCCAATATCCTACAGTGGAGAATTATTTTCATCTGCTGTTTTATTCACCGGAGTTCTTCGTGCTGTTTTGGAACTCGGTAAAGTTAGTGTCATTGATTCTGATAGGACAAATGGTTGTGGGAGTGCCCGCAGCGTGGGCGTTTGCAACATATCAGGTAAGGGGAAAAAATGTGATTTTCACCGTCTATGTTGTGTTGATGCTGCTGCCATTTCAGGTGACGATGCTGTCAAGCTATCTAACGCTTGACAGACTGTCGCTGCTAAATACGCACTGGGCAGTTATCCTTCCAGCGGTGTTTAGCACATTTCCGATTTTTGTAATCTATGGAGGGTTTCGGTCAATTCCAAAGGCTCTGATCGAGGCTGCAAGGATTGACGGGGCAGGGGAGCTATATATCTTTTTCATGCTGGGGATCGGTATTGGCAAAGGAGGTATCCTCTCGGCGCTCGTGCTCGGATTCCTGGAATACTGGAATATGATTGAGCAGCCGTTTGCGTTTCTCGAGGATAAGACCTTGTGGCCGCTGTCCCTGTATCTGCCTGAAATCAGCTGGACGCAGGCGGGATTTGCGTTTGCGGCATCGGTGGTGATGCTGATACCGGCTGTGTTTGTGTTTATCATGGGACAGGATTATCTGGAACAGGGGATTGTGTATTCTGGTTTGAAGGGGTAACTGCATGGAGGGTTCGTGTGATGGAAAAAGATGAAGAGAAGCTGCTTAGTCGAAAGCGGCTGGAGAAGTGGATTAAAATATTTCTGCTATTTCTGACGTCTGCATGGCTGTGTACGATTATTTCTAAAAGTATCTATGTATCAGGACTGACGATTGTCAAGACAGACACTCCATCGAAAAAATATGTGGAGCATATTGTAGAGACGGACGGAATCGTGACAACAGGCGGCGAGATTGCAGTCAATACACAAGCGGGACTTCGCGTAGACAGGCTCTATGTCATGCAGGGGGACGAGGTCAAAGCAGGAGATGTGCTGTTTACGATTGATATGGCAGATATTGCAGGCATCATCAGAGAAAAGGAGACCGAGCTGTCAAAAATGCAGTGTAATCTCTCAGATATCCAGGTAAATGCAGTGATTGACGCGCAGAAGAAGGAAGTGGCGGTTCTATGGGCACAGGAGGATTACGAGACGGCGGACAAGGAGACTTTGATCGCGAAAGAACGCGCAAAGGATGCACTCGACAAAGCGGTGGCAGAGCTGGAAAAGCATCTTGCAGATACAGTGCCGTACACGTCTGACAGTGCCAGGCGGAGAGCGTGGGACGATTACCACGACTGGGTGAACAGAGGGTATAACATTTCCGATCGGATCACAGCAAAAGAACGCGAGATTCAGGATTTGGAGGAGCAGATGGCGGAGCTGGGACAGAGTGACAGCGGCAAAGGGGCAGAAACCGCGGGGAAGGTGCTTTCCGGTGCAGAAGTGGAAGAACTGGTAAATAATGATGATAATACAAATGTGGACGAGAGCAATAGTGCAGAGTCAGATAATACATTGATCTCGCCGGAAAAAAGCAAGGAGAATCAAAGTCCGACAAATGAAAACAAAGCAGAGTACATAGACTTGCAGGATAAAATCAAAAAAGCGAATGAAGAGCTGCTAGCCCTGCAGGACGAGCTGATTAAACACGACCGAAGTGCAGTTGAACAGCCCGATTATTCGGCGGAGGAGCTGAAGTTTGATGAATGGCAGAACACGCGCCTGACACTTGAGGCAAATATACAAAAGGCGAAAGAAAACTACAATGATGTGAGCTATAACCGCGAGGTGACACTGCGGCAGAAAATGCGGGACATTGCAAATGCACAAGTGACGACAAGGGCGGACTCCGCAGCTGCCATCTATGAGCTTGATATAAAACAGATACAGACACAGCTTGCAGTTCTTTATTCATTACAGAAACAAAAGGGTGAAATCAAGGCTGAAAATGACGGAATTATTTCAAAAATTCAAGTTGAGGTCGGCGGAAGGACAGCGGACATGGCGGCGATATTAATGACGGATACACAGCGTCCATGTCAATTCAAGTTCAGTATCACAAAAGAACAAGGAAAATATGTGCATCTGAACGACACGGTCAACCTACAGCTAAACGGACAGTCCGCTATGGAAGTCACTGTTGATTATTTCACAGAAAACACCCAAGGTGGCTATGATCTGATCTGTATACTCCCAGAGGGCGTGGGAAAACCTGGACTAAGCGGAAACATAGAAAAATCAGTGCAGGGAGAGTATCACGATCTGACGCTTCCCGTCGATGCAGTTTTTGAGGAGTCAAACGGTTACTTTATCTATACATTAAACGAAAAGGAAGGAATCCTCGGAAGTGAGTATTATGCTGAAAAAATAAAGGTACAGGTCAAAGATAAAAATGATAGATTTGTGGCGCTGGAGTCTGGAACGATCGGGGCGGATACGAAAGTGATCACATACGCAGCAAAAGAGTTGAAGCAAGGCGAGAGCGTGCGCCCACAGGAAAAATAAAGATTATAATAATTTTATTTGCCATTTTGCGACAAAGATTATATACTAATGTATGAATATTTTCGTAATGGAGATGAGAGCAAATGAAGGTAATTGAAAAACAGACATTCGATGAAGAAAGGGCATTGTATGGAAGCAGGGGCGTGGTCATAAGGGAATGTTCTTTTGATGGCCCTGCAGATGGGGAGAGCGCCGTTAAGGAGGCATCAGATATACAGGCGGAAAAGTGTTTTTTTAACCTGCGCTATCCGTTCTGGCATGTGCATGGACTTGGCATTCACGACTCTGAGATGACACCGCTGTGCCGCGCGGCCCTGTGGTATTCTGACCACATAGAAATAACAGGCACAAAAATGCATGGCATCAAGGCGCTCCGGGAGTGCAGTGATGTGGTGATTCGCGATTGTGACATCATATCGCCGGAATTTGGGTGGTCTGTCAATCAGATCAAGATGGAGGATTCCAATGCGGAGAGCGAATATTTCATGATGCGTTCCGAGAATATCACCTTTAAAAATGTGACATTCAAGGGGAAATATTCATTCCAGTACATCAAGAATGCAGTGTTTGATAACTGTACTTTTGACACCAAGGACGCGTTCTGGCATGGTGAGAATGTCGTGGTGAGAAACTGTGTTGTCAAGGGAGAGTATCTTGCGTGGTACGCGGACGGTCTGACTTTTGAAAACTGTAAGATCATCGGTACACAGCCGTTGTGCTACTGCAAAAATCTGAAATTAATCGACTGTGAGATGACAGATACGGACCTCTGCTTTGAAAAGTCGGAGGTAGAGGCAAAGATCACAACGCCAGTCATCAGCATCAAGAATCCATTGTCAGGCACAATCGTCGTTCCATCGGTGGGTGAGATCATCATGGATGATGAAAACGCAAAAGGTGAGATTCAGGTAGGAATTACAGAAAGCTGCAAATAATGGTTGAAAAAGCCCATAAAGTATGTTAAGGTTAAAGAGAGCAGTGTTTTTCTCAAATAAAGCAAAGTGCACGAACTTTGCGAGTAACAATAAACCAGATTTCGATAAGGAGGACAAAATGCAGTACATCACGAATAATCTACTAAATTTGATAGCGGACCGGGAAGGTGTGATTGTCCTCAGAATGCAATAAGGATCTTTTTATTGTAGTCAAAATGATGCGGATAAAAACACCTTTCTATGAGGTGTTTTTTTGTTACCAGAATGCGGAACAAGAGAGCACCCGGGAATAATATATTTTCGAAGTTTGCCTGCATATGATTATGCAGGGAGATTTTGAAAGGATGGAATTGATAATATAAAAGGAGTTTTTATTTATGATTACAATATTCGGAAAATATACAAATGCGATTGTTTACACGACTGACAACGAGCAGTATGCCATCGACGACTATGCAAGGAAACAGTTACAGATGCTTTGCGACCATCCCAGTGCCGCAGGAAGCAAAATACGCGTGATGCCAGATGTCCACCCCGGCAAGGTGGGAACGATTGGACTGACCATGACAGTAGGAGAATCTTTGATGCCAAATCTTGTCGGAGTAGATATCGGCTGTGGCATGACGATTGCAAAAATCAAGACAAAAGGTATGGAATGTCAAAAGCTGGATACTGTCATCCGCGACAATGTTCCAGTCGGAGGGGCGGTCAGAAAGACAAGTCATAAGCTTAGTGATAAGACAGCGCTTCACAGACTGCATTGCTATAAGGTAATAGATGAGGCAAAGGCGGAGCGCAGTATCGGAACACTGGGCGGGGGCAATCATTTCATTGAAATAGATAAAGATGAGGACGGTGGGGTTTACCTCGTGATTCATTCTGGGAGCCGTCATCTTGGCATGGAAGTGACAGAGTATTATCTCAAAGAAGGTCAAAGGGTGTCACAGATGAAGAAACAGGGGCATGCTCCATATGATTTGACCTGTCTGGATGGGGAGCTGCTTGAAAAATATCTGCATGATCTGGAGGTTGTACAGGAATTTGCCAGGCTGAACAGGGAGGCTATGGCCGATGAGATTGTGCGCGGCATGAAATGGAAAGTGCTGGACAGCTATACCTGCATTCATAATTACGTCGATTTTTCAGAAAAAGTACCTCTTTTGAGGAAGGGGGCGATCAGTGCAAAGGCTGGGGAGCGGGTCATCATTCCGATTAATATGCGTGATGGGATCATCTTGGGTACAGGACTTGGGAATGAGGACTGGAACTGTTCTGCACCGCATGGATCCGGGCGGATTTACAGGCGCTCTGAGGTGAAGGAGCATCATACAGTCTCAGAATTTAAGAAAGCTATGGACGGTATTTATTCCATCTGTGTCAATAAGGATACTTTGGATGAGTCGCCATTTGCATATCGGAAAATAGAGGATATGTTGAGCGTAGTCGGTGAGACGATTACAGTGGACAAAATCATCAAACCGGTCTATAACTTCAAGGCAGGCGCGGAAAAATAAGGAATAGAGGAAGGAGGGTGAATCATGGTAATAACAATCAGCAGGGAGACAGGAAGTGGCGGACATACCATAGGGAAGCTGCTGGCGGAAAAGCTCGGATATGCATTTTATGATAAAGAAATCGTGGCATCTGCGGCAAGAGAGATGGGAATTGATGCAAAGCTTATATTGGAAAATGGGGAAAATATGTCCGAGCAGGATTATATTGACATGAAGAGCGGATTTATCCCACATTACAAAAAGCCCGAAGTGCCCTACGAAGAGATCAAAGAGGCACAGGACAAAGTGGTCAGGAGCATTGCGGACAAGGGAAACTGCATTATTGTGGGACGCGGTGCTGATTACATTCTCAGGGGACGCAGTGACGTGCTCAATGTGTTCATCCATGCGGACATGGGACATCGTGTCAGGAGAGTCCAGCGGCATGAAGGCGTGACCGACCAGGAAGAACGCATCAGGAGAGAGCTGGAGAAAAAAGATCGTTCGCGGACGATGTACTACAGGTACTTCACGCAGAGAGAATGGGGAAAAGTAGAGAACTACACGCTTGCACTCGATGCGGGTGTTTTTACAAAGACACAGTGTGCAGAGCTGATCATCAAGGCAATAGAAATGCGTGCTTAGAAATAAAACTTGCAATATAAAAATGATTGCGATACAATAACACATGAATGTTATTGAAATAGAAAATATTAGAAAAAACGGCTTTAGACAGATAAAGCGTTGAAAGGGAGTAAGAGAGATGAACAAAGAGTATTCTCCAAAGGACATTGAGAAAAAATGGCAGGATATCTGGGACAAGGAGGAGGCGTTCAAGGTTGGTGTGGATCAGACAAAACCAAAATATTATGCGCTGGTAGAGTTCCCATATCCGTCAGGGCAGGGACTTCATGTGGGACATCCAAGACCTTACACGGCGATGGATATCGTATCGAGAAAGCGCAGAATGCAGGGCTACAATGTACTGTTTCCGATGGGCTGGGACGCGTTTGGACTGCCGACAGAAAACTATGCGATCAAGAACCAGATCCATCCAAAGATCGTCACAAAAAACAATGTGGAGCATTTCAAGAATCAGTTGAAGGCACTCGGCTATTCGTTCGACTGGTCAAAGGAAGTAAACACGACAGATGAGAAATACTACAAGTGGACACAGTGGATTTTCTTACAGCTGTTCAAGAAAGGACTTGCATACAAGAGTGAGATGCCGATTAACTTCTGTATTTCCTGTAAAGTAGGTCTTGCCAATGAGGAAGTTGTGAATGGTGTGTGTGAGCGCTGCGGTTCTGAAGTCATCAGAAAGATGCAGTCACAGTGGATGCTAAAAATCACAGACTATGCGGACAAATTGATCGAAGGACTTGATCATGTAGACTACATCGAAAAGGTAAAAGTTTCCCAGAAAAACTGGATTGGACGTTCTGAGGGAGCCGAAGTTAATTTCAAATTAAAGGACAAGGACGAGACACTTGTCATCTATACAACAAGACCAGATACACTGTTCGGCGCTACGTATATGGTCATTTCTCCAGAGCACCCTTTGATTGAAAAGTACAAGGCTGATCTTGAAAATTATGAGGAGATAGCAGCTTACCGCGAGCAGGCTTCGAAGAAATCTGATTTTGAACGAACAGAACTGGCAAAGGACAAGACAGGTGTGTGTATCAAGGGCATTTCAGCAATCAATCCTGTCAACAATAAGGAAATCCCAGTATGGGTTTCTGATTATGTACTGATGTCATATGGTACTGGCGCAATTATGGCAGTTCCGGCGCATGACACAAGAGACTGGGATTTTGCCAAGAAGTTCGGACTTCCTATTATAGAGGTGGTTGCTGGCGGCGATGTGCAGAACGAAGCGTTTACAGATGTTGCCACCGGAAAACTCTGCAATTCGGACTTTTTAGATGGAATGGAGGTAAAGGATGCAAAGGAAGCCATAACAAAGTGGCTTGAGGAAAAGGGAATTGGACACAAGAAGGTCAATTTTAAGCTTCGCGACTGGGTATTCTCTCGTCAGCGTTACTGGGGTGAACCGATTCCTATTGTAAAGTGCCCGTGCTGCGGATATGTACCTCTTGATGAGAGCGAACTTCCGTTAAGACTCCCAGAGGTGGAGAGCTACATGCCCACCGATACCGGCGAGTCACCGCTTGCGGCGATGCGGGACTGGGTTGAGACCACTTGTCCGAAGTGTGGCGGTAAGGCGGAGCGCGAGACAGATACCATGCCGCAGTGGGCAGGTTCTTCCTGGTATTTCCTGAGATATATCGATCCGGACAATGATAAGGAGTTTGCGTCAAAGGAAGCGCTGGAATACTGGATGCCAGTAGACTGGTACAATGGCGGTATGGAGCACACAACACTCCATCTGCTCTACTCTAGATTTTGGCACAAGTTTCTCTATGACCAGAACTTAGTACCATGCAGTGAACCCTATATGAAGCGTACTTCACACGGCATGATTCTCGGTGAAAACGGTGAGAAGATGTCCAAGTCGAGGGGAAATGTGGTCAACCCCGATGATGTGGTTGACGAGTTTGGCGCGGATACACTCAGAACCTATGAAATGTTTATCGGAGCATTTGACTTAAGTGCAGCATGGAGTATGGAAGGCGTCAAGGGGTGCAGGCGTTTCCTTGACCGTGTGTGGAAATTGCAGGATATGCTTGTTGATGGCGAGGGCTATCGCCCGGAGATGGAGACAAAGATCCATCAGACGATTAAAAAGGTTTCCAATGATTTTGAGGGATTGAAGTTCAACACCGCAATCGCGGCAATGATGGCACTTGTCAATGATTTCTACAAGGCAAACAGTATCACGAAGGACGAGTATGCGACATTAGTCTTACTGCTCAATCCGGTAGCACCTCATATGACAGAGGAGCTCTGGGAGATGTACTTTGGAAATGGCAGGGCTTATCAGCAGAAATGGCCGGAATATGATGAGGCAAAAACAGTAGAGTCAACAGTGGAGATTGCAGTGCAGATTAACGGCAAAGTGAAAGCGACGCTGATGGTAGGGCTCGACGAGGACGAGGCATCTGTGAAAGAAAAGGCACATTGCATCCCTGCAATAGCAGAGCTCACAGCAGGGAAGAACATTGTAAAGGAGATCTATGTGAAGGGCAGGATCCTTAACATTGTGGCAAAATAATGGTCAATGATGTTTTAACACCAATGAATCACAGGGAAATCGAATATAATGCAAAAAAGCTGTCGGGGTGCAATATCCCCGACAGTTTCGCGTGCGATAACGCGTTGCTGGAATGGCTGGACGAAACGGGAAAGTGTGTATTTGACGATGACCTTGTGATGGATTATGGAACAGATTGTCTAAGGCTTTATCTGTTATTTGAAAATACACCCAAGGAGAATGACGCACCTTACTACGACAGCTGGCAGGAGGGGGCATTGGAGGGCATTTATAAGTTTCTCGGCAGATACAGAAGGATGATTCTCGCCGCAGATGAATGGAACAGGTGCGGTAATTATAATGAAGAAACACTTTCGGCAGCAGGAATTGACAGGATGAAACAGGCATTAGAAGATACGGTGGCAAAGATTAGGAAGTGCATCAGCCGGGGAAATACTATGCCAAACAGACATAATATTGTGTCAGTAATGATGGAACTCTTGAAGGTATATCAAAAAGAATTGAAGATAGGTGAAATCATAACCTCATTTCACACACATGCAATCGAAACTGCTGTCCCGCATGGAGATACTTTGTCCGAAATATATGCAGGACAATACCGGGCGGGCAGACAAAATCCTGATGTGACAAAGCTGTGTCAGAATTTTGTGATACTGATGGCACCATATGCGCCGGATTTGTCCAAAATATTATGGAAATCGATCAATACACCTTCCTGATACGAAAAATGGCGGATAATCTATAAAGGACTCCACACCAAAGACGGGAGTCTCTTTATATTACCTTAATGGGATTGAAAAAAGGAAGAAATTTTCTGCATCTTTTCGATGTCATCGGATGTTGAGTATTTTTTCAGGACAGAAAAAATAAGTTCAACCTCTTCCTTTTGGAAAGTGATATTGTTTTCCTTGCTCAGCTTGCCAAGTGAGAGCAGAAACGCCATCATTTTTTTCTGGCGCTCCTGCTGCGTTCCACTGCTGTTGATGGAAGCGCCCTGTACAAACATTTTGTCGAGAAAGTCAAGCTTTGCCCTGTCAATATTCTTTAGCTCCGGGTCATTCATCCATTCATTGTTGGTTTCCATTGTCATTGCCTCCAAATAGTTTCATCATTTCCATTATTTCATTCATATTGAATCCAGTTGTGTTCTCGCTGCCAGAGGACAGGGATTCCATCACGGAACCGATGTCCATATTGGAGTTTGGATCGGGATTCAGGCTCTGGAAAAGTTCCATCATCTGTTGCATCTCACGCACATTTTTCATTGTTCTTATGGCAGAAAGAATCTGGTTAAAACTTTTTTCCTCGCCTGGGGCAAGATACTTGTGAATCGCCTTATAGATATTTTCGAGGTTTTCTGCCATGTCAGTGCCTGTTCTCGTGTCAGTGTCCAGACTGCTGGCGTGGATTCCGCTCGTAAATCCCGGATTTCCTTTGCCAAGCATGGACATGGTGTATTTTAACTCCATATATTTGATCAGGACAGGCAGCATCCGGAAGTTATCGTTGTCCATAAAGGGCAGAAGGGACTTTAAGATCTGGATGTGATTCGTGGTATAGAAGTGGTCAAAAGCCAGCACGTAATCGTTATCCTCCATAATAAACCTCCATTTTTATACCTCATTGCGTGCTCTGGCACGCATATCAATCAATAGTTTGAAAGTGACCTTCTTTCAAACTTTCTACCATAATCATATATATGAAAAATCAGTATCCATTATTACAGTGTGAGAGGGTCCGCATAGGCAGACCCTCAGGGATTAGGACATTAGCAGCATCCGCAGCTGTTATTGCCACAGCCGTTGTTACCGCTAAAGCAGCTGAGCAGGAGCAGGATCCAGATCCAGTTACCACATCCGCTGTTGTTGTTCTCGCAGCCGCAGCCGCATCCTCCGTTGTTGTTGAATAATCCGATGCCATTGTTGCCGCCGCATCCACCACAGCAGGAAAGAAGGATAAGAATCCAGATCCAGTTATTTCCGTTGTTGTTACCGCAGCCGCAGCCACACTCCGACATCGTATTTGTTTGGTTGCATCCGCAATGGCTTGCTGATAATTCGCTCATGTTGAGTACCTCCGAAGAAGCTTTTTTCTATACTATATGACAGAGTGCAGAAAGTGTTCCTATAAACTTAGGTTCTTTTATTGTAGGTAATAATGGGGAAATATATGAAATCGACATAAAATTAAAAAAAATACTTGAAATTATCTGAAAATATAGTAAAATGGCAGTATATATGTCAACCATTTGAATGGAATATTTATGTTTCTAAAGGGGAGCAGGATGCAGGGAAGAGACAGGAATGATAGAAAGGGCGATCGAATGGCGGAAGTAAAATGGATTGTGGAGGGCAGGCGCTTTCGGGATGAAGAGGAATACCAGGCGGCGTTGAGGGACAAGGAACTCATCGATTCCATTACCAGCAGTCTGAAACTGGATAATCCCAAGGATATTGAGACGCTGTATTTGGAATTGCGAAAAGGCAAGTATACGTTCGAGTCCGTAGTGGGCAGGCAGTTCGATGACAATATCTATGAACTGTATCATAAAATGAAAAGGGCAGAACAGGAGAAACAGCAGGAAAAGGCGGCTCGAAAAGAAAAAAGAAAACAACAGGTAGAAAAAATTAAGAATATCAAAAATATGCCCAAGGCTTCCCGGCAGCAGAAAAAGCCGGAGAACAGGACAAAGCTGGAAGATTTTGACAAGGACATGCAGAAGCAGATTATGGCAGTTCTGAGAAAAAAGGAGCGCAAACGGAAAATGCTCATTGCAGGCTGTCTGTTTATGTGTATCATAAGTTTCGGGTACCTGGGGGCGTACTATCAGGTGTCAGCAAAGAGTGCAAGGGAGTTTGAGGAGTTGTCTGCGCTGAAGGAGGCAGGTGCACAATCTTCTTATACGAAGGAAGTCAAGATACACTATACAGATGATACAGTTGAGACACCGGATATCCTTCCAGAATACTCGTTGATCCATCAGAAGAACCAAAGGCTGATCGGCTGGGTAAAAATCGATGATACGATCATTGACTATCCTGTGATGCAGACTGTGAACAATGAGTATTATCTGGACCACAACTTTAACCAGGAGGAGGACAGAAACGGATGTATCTTCATGGACTATCAGTGTGATGTGGTCAAGGGATGCGATAATATTATATTGTATGGACATCACATGAAATCTGGTAAGATGTTCGGAACATTAAATAAATACAGCAAAGAGTCCTATTACGAAGAACATCCGACGATTCAGTTTGATACGATTTATGAGAAAGGTACTTATCAGGTAATGTATGTGTTCCGCTCCAAGGTCTACTCGGAGGAGGAAGTGACTTTTAAATATTATCAATTTATCAATGCTGCTTCGGAGAAGGAATTTAATTCTGCCATGAATGAGATGGCCGCACTGTCCCTGTATGATACTGGAGTGACTGCAAGCTATGGGGACAAACTTCTGACGCTCTCAACCTGCGATTATCAGGAAAAGGCGGGAAGATTCGTTGTAGTAGCGAAGAAGATCAGCTGACAGGAATGCAAAAGAATCACTGAAAAGATGTGCAGTGGTTCTTTTTTTGTGCGACTGTTTTCCTGGCTGCTCATTTTCAACTATGCCTTCAATGACAAATTAGCAGGGCTGACTTATAATTATAGTTGCAGCAAATTGGTTAGGAATAACGGCAGGAGGGATGAAGAATGCAGGAAGGGAAGTACAAAATTGCAGGCATCGTAAAAGTGTGGGCTATGCCTGCACTTTTTCAGTAAGCAAAAAGTAAATTTTTTTGATGGTCAGAAGTCTGATGAGGGGTATGGCAGTCCGCAGAGGTTCAAACCTGCGGCGGCAATGGCGGATAAGCCCGTACAGAGGACGTCATAAAAAGAAAAACTGGAAAGTTCCGATTGATTTAGCAGGGATTTCAGGGTATAATGACTTTGAGGTCATATACCTTTGGGGAACGGCTTTTACATTTCCTGTCAATATACATAAGGAGGTTATGGCTGTGGATACAGAAATAAAGAATGCGGTGAGTGCGGCAGACGAAGATGCCCAATATGACGAGAAGGCAAAACGGCTGTTAGGAAATAAGATCATTCTGGCGCATATACTGGTAAAGACCGTTGATGAGTTTAAGGGAATGAATCCGAAAAATGTGGTGTCCTACATTGAGGGAGAGCCTTTCATTAGCGTAGGTCCAGTAGAACCAGGACTGACCAATGTGGAAAAGGAAAAAGACGGACAGCGGATTGTCAGGCTGAATACGGAAAGTGCGGAGATTAACGAAGGGCTGATTCGGTTTGACATTATCTTTTATGTACGCATGAAGGATGGCATCTCGCAGGTAATTGTGAATGTAGAAGCTCAAAAAGACGAGCCGACAAGTTACCATATCTTAAACCGGGCAGTATGCTATGTAAGCCGCCTTGTTTCTTCGCAGAAGGAAAGGGATTTTGCCAAGACAAACTATAATGACATAAAACGTGTTTTCTCCATTTGGGTGTGTATGAACATGGACGAGAACGGTATGGATTATGTACATCTAACGGATGATAAGTTGTTAGGCTCTTATCTGTGGAAAGGCGGGCTTGACCTGTTGAATATTGTCCTGATTGGTATAGCAAATGAACTTCCGGAGCATGATGATCAATATGAGCTGCATCGTCTGCTGAGTACGCTGTTGTCAATGGAGCTTTCTGTTGATGAAAAATTAGGGATCATGGAAAAAGAGTACAGTATTGCGGTAGACGATAGAATAAGAGAGGATGTGAGCACTATGTGCAACTTGTCACAGGGAATTAGGGATAATACTTTAGTAGATGTAATTATGAATATGCACAGGAAAGGTTATACATCTGAGCAGATAGCCGAAATTGTCGAAAAGAGCATTGAGGAAGTAGAAGCTATCATCAAGAAAAGAGAGCCTGTGCTGACATAATCAAAGTAACTTAACTCGTTGTGCTAGTTTAATATTCAGCATTTTAAAGTCTAAAAATGCCCAAAAAGTCCCCGTTATATTTCAAATGACTATTTTTCAGAAAATCCGATATTTGTTTTTTCAATATTGCATGTTTAGAAAACCAGATGTTTCATTTTTCCTATATCGCATGTTTCTGAAAAAATGCTGTTAAATGCCATGCACAGATTATGTCCCAATATTTTGTTCTGTAACCAGGTTATAATCCCCGGAAACTTTTGGCTAGCACTTTTTCTGCATTCATTTGTTTACTGAGTTGGGAAAATACTGTCTCCACCCTCCGCTGGAAGCGGAAAATCAGTTGTCTGATCTTCCTTGGACAGACAGGGGATGTATAAAGATGCGACAGAAGTTTCTCTTGGATATCGCGGAAAAACCATTATAATATATGTAAACCGTTTCTATAAAACGTTTATGGCAGTGAAGAATAGGAAAATCCAGGCGGAATCTTCCAAAAGCAGGATAAGTGCAAAAGCTAATCAGATGGGTGAATTGTGACGATAATATAAGCGGCTGCTGAGCGATATGGATAGCGAACAACAGTTTACCATAGCGGCAAGAGCTTGGCTGGGAGTTGATTTATGGATATACAGGAGAAAGCGGAAGAGCAGGAGCAAAAAACAGACAACCCGCATGACAAGGGCTATAAGAGAATCTTTTCCATAAAAAAGAATTTTCTCGATTTCATTAAAAAGTATATAGGTTTTGACTGGATGATGGAACTGACGGAGGGAGATCTGGAGCTGATCGATAAAGAATATGTCACAGACCAGTTTGACACATATGAATCAGATCTGGTGTACAAGGTGAATACAAAAGCAGGAAGCATATACTTGTTTTTCCTGTTTGAACTTCAGAGTTACAATGATTTTACAATGCCGTTCCGTTTATTGGTGTACATGACAGCAATCTGGTTAGACTGCTTTAAGAATAGTGACAAGAACAAACGAAAGCAAAAAAGATACAGACTGCCGCCAATCATACCGATTGTCTTACATAATGGAGAGCGGAGCTGGACAGCAGCACACAGGTTCCGGGAAATGATCGGACAAGAAGAACTGTTTGGAAAATATGTTGTGGACTTTGAGTATGTCGTGGTATCAGTCAAACGTCTTGCAGCCTCGAAGATCAGAAGCTCCAATACACTTATAGACAATATACTGCTTGCAGATCAGAAAAGTACAAAAGAGGAATGGAGCAATACAGGAATCGTGGAACTTGTGCGCCGCGTTCGAGCGATGGGGAAAAGTGACCTGAATGAGTGGATTGTATGGTTCTCAAATGTGGTCAGGGAACTAGGCGAAGAGGAACGAAAGGAATTCATACAGCAGCTTAGGTAAGGAGATGAGAAAATCGTGTGCAGTTCATTTGAAAGGATTATGAAAAAAGAAAAGGCGGAAGGAAGGGCAGAAGGAAAGGCAGAAGGCGAGATAAAAGGAACAGCAAAATGTGTCATAGAGCTTCTCAAGGATATCGGGAACCCGCCTGAGACACTTGAAAAGATAGTTATGGGCCAGACTGATATAGAAGTGCTGAGGGGATGGCTCAAGACAGCGTCAAGGGCGAAATCCATAGAGGATTTTGAGCGGGCAATAGGGTTGGTGCGGTGTTGAGAATGTATTGTACCCTAAAAAGTGGGCATAAGAAAAAGATAAAGAATGCTGGAAACAGTAAAGAGGTTGATAAGGGATCATGGATCGAACTGACAAGGGAAACATTGATCCATTCGGGTCAGGGATGCCGTTATACGAGCATTGGGTTTATCCAGTTGGTCAATGATAAAGAGGAAAGGCAGCTGCTGGGACAACGAATTGGGCATAACGCAGAATGAGGCAGAAGAATATCTGCGGAAAAGAAGGGCTGGAAAGAAATCTGTATTAAGAAGAATCACTGGAAACAGTGGTTCTTTTTGCGAGTTGTTTTCGGTTCAAATATAGGAAATATCTGCCGTTTTCATAAAAATAAATAAAAATTCTGAAAAATACTTGAAATTGACAGAAAATATAGTACAATAGAGATA
>JAIEEY010000430.1 GCA_029067205.1 Lachnospiraceae bacterium | reverse complement strand
GCGCGGAGATGTGTATAAGTTACAGACATACAGGACAAATTATATGATAAAAACTTAATTCATATTATACCGGATTTCGGTGAAATTAATGTTGTTCCAGAACATATACTAAGTGATACGATAATTGCTGTAAATTTGTATTATGAAGATACATTAGAAAGGTATTTTGCGTATCTTGATAATGTACCTGCAGCGATAGATATTTATATTATAAGTTCAAATTCTTTAGCGTGGAATAAAATTGATGAGTATGCATCGGGCAGAAAAAATGTATTCTTCCTAAAAAAGGAAAACAGGGGCAGGGATATTAGCGCATTGTTGGTTACTGTTAGGGAACGTGTTCTAACAAAACGTTTTATGTGCTTTATTCATGATAAAAAGTCTAATCATAAGTATCTAAAAGCAGACACAGAATACTGGATTGAAAATTTGTGGAGCAATACTTTAAATTCGGAACAATACATATTAAATGTTTTGAATCTTCTGCAAAACAGCAAGACAGGTGTTTTGACGCCGCCAAAACCTATTGGAGAATATTTTGATTATTGGTATGCCGGTTCATGGGGAAGTGATTTTGAAATTACAAATCAATTGGCAGAAAAGTTGGACTTAAAGTGTGAGCTTGATATAAATAAATCACCAATAACATTAGGCACAGTGTTTTGGTGTAAAGTCGATGCCTTATATAAACTTTTTAAATATAACTGGAGCTATGACAACTTTCCTGAGGAGCCTTTACCTGCTGACGGAACAATAAACCATGGGATTGAACGTATTTTGGCATATGTTGCGCAGGACGCGGGCTACAGCACGGAGGTTATTATGTGCGCGCAGTACAGCGAATCCCTGATTTTAAAGGTCCAGAAGCAGATGCAGGAAACTTACTGCATTTTGAAAGAAAATCTTAAGATTGAAAATTTGCAGCGGCTTAGAGAACTGGACAGACAGAGAGAAATTGTGAGGGCTGTGTTTGCAGAATATAACAAGGTGTATCTTTACGGAGCGGGCGAGGAAGGGAAAAAGGCCGTAGATCGGATTAGAATGTGGGGATACATGCCGGAGGGTTTTGTTGTTACGGATAAAAAAGGGCTGAATCAAGAGTTTGTTAAAAACCTGCCCGTTTATGATATAAAAGAAATCATTAACGACGGAAATATAGGAATAATTGTGACAGTAGGGAAAAAATTCTGTGACGAAATTGTCACTGTATTGCGGGAGAAAGATTTTAATAATTACCAAGTCTTAGGAGTTGTCTGACTATCAGCAAATAAGAGAAAGGAATTTATTATGCCGTGTAAAATGTTAGCAATTCATTTACCACAATTTCACACGATACCGGAAAATGACGAATGGTGGGGGAATGGCTTTACGGAGTGGACAAATGTAAGAAGGGGCAGGCCTTATTATCCAGGTCATTACCAGCCGAGGGAGCCTTTGAATGATGATTATTATGACCTGTCTGATTTAAAGATTTTGGAAAAACAGATCAGACTGGCCAGGAAAGCGGGAATTTACGGATTCTGTTTTTACCATTATTATTTTCAGGGCAAAAAGCTGTTGGAGACTCCCATTGAAATGTACAGGGATGTTTCGAAAGAGCATTTCCCCTACTGCCTGATATGGGCGAATCAGTCCTGGTCGAGAACGTGGTACAGGGCGGATTATGGCAAGCAGATACTGCTAGAGCAATCCTATGGGAAAGAGGACGCATGGGAGGAGCATTTTTATTATCTGCTGGACTTTTTCCGGGATAAAAGGTATATCAAGGTCGGTAACAGACCAGTATATATCATTTACATGCCGCAGGATATATACTGCAGGAGAAGCATGTTTGCCCTTTGGAACAGACTTGCACGGGAGCAAGGATTTGACGGCATTTACCTGATTGCGATGAAAACGGTATACGGCTATGACAGTGCTTCGAAATTATATGATGCTTACATGGAGTTTGAGCCGCTGGCCTCTTTTTATGCTGATAAGTCATGGAGGGCATATGTGGAAGGCTGGAAGAATCAGAATATCAATTGTATTAAAAGTAACAGCTGCTGTTTTAAAAACAGACTGTTTGTGAACAATCAGTTCAGCTATTCCTATTTAGTCAGGAAGATAATACAGAAGGCTGAAAAAAGCGACAGTAAGACATTTGCCGGGATTTTTCCCGGATGGGACAATACACCACGCAAAGACGAGGAAGGAGTGATCGTTACGCGGAGCACTCCAGGAAGGTTTGGAAAACTGGCTAGGAAGGTTATGGATATATCAGAACAGTGCGGAAAGGAATTTGTTTTTGTCAACGCATGGAATGAATGGTCGGAAGGCGCCTACCTAGAACCCGATAAAAGGTACAGGTATCAATATTTAAACGCGTTAAAGAGAGCGGCAGTAGGCAGCAGGAAAAGCAGGATGAAACACTGCGCTGCTGCAAATCAGAAAAAAATAAAAAAGGCAAAAACAAAATTTAAACAGGCTGACATTTATAAGGAGAATTCAGACAGACATCTTGCTCTGTTTATGTTAATGAATCAGTGGCTGAAAGTAAAACAGGCTGGGGTAAGTTTGGAAGATTATTTTGTGGAAAAAGGTTACAAATCAATTGCGGTTTACGGTATGAGCTATGTTGGCGAACGACTGATAGCAGAACTGAAAAACAGCAGCATTAAAATCGCATATGGTATTGATAAAAAGGAAAAAGGCAGCATGGCAGGGATTGAAATTATTAATAACTTCGACAAGCTGCCAGAAGTAGATGCCGTTGTTGTGACTTCCGTGTTTTACATGAATGAAATAGAAGAAGATCTGAGCAGGAAAGTTTCCTGTCCAGTACTTTCCC
This sequence comes from Lachnospiraceae bacterium, assembly GCA_029067205.1. GTDB lineage: Bacteria > Bacillota > Clostridia > Lachnospirales > Lachnospiraceae > COE1. The sequence continues at coordinate 4,050 of JAIEEY010000430.1, read as the reverse complement.
TGGAAGAAATATTGTATTATGTAATGTCATGAAACTTTATTATGACCGTTTTGATATATTATAATGACGGATTTCAAGGAGATACATATGTCTGTTACATATTTGTATGAAGCTTTAGGAACACCGGCCGTTTGGCCTAATGACATAGATGCCATGATTATGTGGATGGGTGGAAATACGGGCAATATCGTTTGGCATGAAGCTGTAAAACGGGGCTTAAAGTATGATGCTGCCGGGAATTGTCATATGTTTGATATGGATAATGACGAAATCAATATCATTATTCCACTGGCGAACGTGATAAATATCAATGATAACAGCCTGCAGTTCTATTTTTCACAAATAAAACAGTACAACAGCGAAAAAGTTCGGGTGACCATGATAGGAATGGGTGCACAATTAACAGAAGAATTGAACACGCCTGCGAAACTTGTGGCGGCGCTGCCATACGAACAAAAGCATGCCCTAAAGGAACTATCATACCGTTGCGTAAGCATAGGAATCAGGGGTAGCGTTACTGCAGAATGTCTGGAGCTTATGGGTATCAGAAACTACAGAATAATTGGATGTCCCTCATTCTATGGTGCAGAAAGAATGGGAGGATATAAAATAAAACCTGCGAAAGAGGATAAGCTGTGTGTTAGTTGGGGCTCTAAAGATTATAAAAATGAGCAGTATGTAAGGGAGTTTTTCAGAAAAAATGCTAAGGACGACGACATACTACTCATGCAGTCAATGGAGGATTTCCCGAGGACACTATACGAGAATGCTCCGCTTTTGGAACGGCATGTGAAAAGCAGGTATCCAAATATTGCTGTAAACAGTCACGAAATAGAGGCTTACATCAAGGCAAAGGGACGGATTTTCTTTGACTGGGACGAGTGGCATGATTACCTGGTAAAGGAGCAGTTTTCGCTGTCTGTAGGATGTAGGTTCCATGGCAACATGATGTCTTTGCTTGCGGGTATCCCTGCTTTGTGGATTACGCACGACAGTAGGACTTATGAACTGTGCGAGGCAATGTGCCTGCCGTCCGTAAAGCTTGAAACGGCGAGGAAGCTGCAAGGCAGGGAAGAATATGCTGGTTTTTGTGTATATGGCGACAAATTTTATCGGAATTATAAGGCAATGTATGCATACTATCAGGATTTTCTGAGGGAAAACGGGATCAATTTTAAAAATTCATAATTGGCGTTTAGGGCAGGCTTTAAAGTTCTGAAACAGAAAGTTATGGAGTGGGGAAACGTGAAAAAATTGGACTGCATTTCACTTTTAGAAAAGCCATAAACGTAATAATAAATATAGAAATGAGTGTAATAGGGAAGGAGAAAGAATGAATAAAGGCAGAGACAGCATCAGCAGGTATTTGTTTAGAATTGAAGATTTAAAGAGCCATTTAACGTCAGAAGATGTTGTGGTTTATGGAGCAGGCAGCTATGGTAAGAGACTGGTTGATTATATAAATTCTATCAAAGCACAGGAAAGGATACAGGCAATTGTCGTAACGGATGGAGAATATGAAATAGAATACAGGAATATACCGATTTTGGATGCATTATCCTATCTGGAGAACTGCGAGGCTGTCACAATTATTATTGCAGTATCTGTGCTATTTCAGGAAGACATAGCATCTCTTGTCAGAAAGTTTGGAAAGAATTACGTTTATATGACGGATGAACTGTATGTGGCTATGGGAGCAGAATTAGATAAAAAACTTGCAGAACCTTACCATGAACTGGATTTTATGCTCACTGGCTTCATAAAATGCGGCACAACTTCCCTATATCATGCACTTTATGGCTGTGAGGATATCTATTTGTCAAAACAGAAGGAGACACAATTTTTTACGTGGTGCCATCATGTAAAAAATCCGGCCAGGATACTGCAGGAGGAGTATTTTGGTAATATCCGTGAAGAACAGATAATCGGGATGATTGACCCTGATTTTACATGGGAAGCAGAGCGTGTTCATGCTTTTTTTGGTTCGGATATTAAGATACTTTTTATAGTGAGAAATCCGGTCAAGGCGACATTTTCTTTGTTTAAGTCAATGTGCCGGGTCGGCGGTGGCAATTTTGCGGACGCATATAATAGTTTTGGTGGGTTTGACATCCGAATGCTTGATGAATATATTGAACGTGATTTAGAACGGTGCAGGAGGGGTTACCAGGCATATATATTCGAATATATTTACTGGATCAGGCAGTATTGGAAAGTATACCCTAAGAACCAGGTGAAGATCATCTTTTTTGAGGAACTTGTTAGGGAAACACAGGCGGAAATGAACAGTATTTTAAATTTTATAGGAAGCCGGAGCACATACAAGGGCGATAGCTTGCCATTAGAAAATAAGGGCTATGTCATGGCGAACCAGGAGGACTACAAGGCAGCGGAATTATTGCATAAGCTGAAGAACCAGATGAGGGCATTTAGGGTAACGGAGAATCCCGACAGGCAGTTGCAGGAACTGTGTGAACAGATTATGAAGGCTAAAAAAATATATGACATAGAAATGACAGATGGACAAAAAGAAAGGCTGGAAAATTTTTTTGCACAAAGTGTCAGGGAACTGGAAGATGCCCTAGGCAAAGATTTGTCAAAGATTTGGTTTTAAATGCTTAGCGGTGTTCTGCAATATAGGAAATACGGTATAAAAACAATATGGAAAAAGTTAGTGTGATTGTCCCTGTTTATAAGGGGAAAAAATATATAAAAGGGCTTATAAACCAGCTTGAAATCTGCACAGAGGCAGCAGGAGGAGCAGTAAAAACGGAGCTGGTTCTGGTAAATGATGACCCAGGTGACCGCATCAATGACTGCTGCCCTTCGCAACGGATAGACGTACAGGCAATAGAAACAGACAGGAACAGGGGAATACATGGCGCCAGGACAAGGGGGCTCCAGTACAGTACCGGGGAATACATCGTATTCCTGGACCAGGATGACAAAATCTATCCGAACTATTTAAAAAGCCAATTGAGCAGTATAGGCATAGGGGACGCAGTGGTCTGCAGGGCAGTCAACGAGGGAAGACAGTTCTATAACCATGACATAAAATTCGAGGAGGCTGTTTCGTTTTCCCATATGTGCAAAAAAGGAAACGGAATCCTGTCCCCAGGGCAGGTGCTGTTACGCAGAAGTGCCATTTCAACAGTGTGGAAGGACAATATCCTTCGACAGAACGGGGCGGACGACTGGCTGCTCTGGCTGTGCATGATGAATGAAAATAAGATATTTTCCCTAAACCAGGAGGTATTATATGAACATGTCATCGACGGCAGCAACTATTCCGAAAGTACGCTGGGTATGTATGAGTCAGAGAAAGAGGTATATGAAGTTATCAAAAACAGTAAGTGCTTTTCCGAAGAACGCCTGGGGCAGCTTAGACAAGCCGTTGAAAACGGGATTGAAACGCGGCTGAAAGAGCTGGATAGACTAAAAAGTATAGCAGCCACATATGATAAATGGCTGTCTGTTAATACCCCAAATGACGTCATAGCAATATACCTCAAAAAGGCCGGTTACAGCGCTATAGGAATCTATGGAATGGGAAGAATAGGCATGCGGCTGCACTACATGTTAAGGACAAAACTGCGGGTTGTTTGTTTTATAGACAGGAATGCGGCATTCCTCAAATCAGATATCCCCATCTGCCCGCTGGAAGATGTGCCTCCGCAATTGGATTTAATCATTCTTACATTAGTTGATAAAGATGACAAACTTTTAAAAGAAATATCTGATAAAACCAAAATACCCATAAAAAGTATGGATAATATTTTAAGAGACATTTTATTGGAGAGGGAGACATGGTAAAAGTATGTAACTGTACATCAAGCTGGTTTAAGACGCTGATAAGCAACAAAAAAGTAATCTGTTTCTGCGCAGGGCTTAATTTTCATTTATTTTGCAAAAATTACCCAGTTGTACAGCAGCTGGAATATGTCGTGGATAACTTTAAGGCTGGGACAATCCTCGATATTGAACGCCGGAAGCTACCAGTCATTTCTATGAAGGAATTGCATCAGGTTTCCGGAGAGGCAGTGTGGGTGC
>JAIEEY010000043.1 GCA_029067205.1 Lachnospiraceae bacterium | reverse complement strand
TTATTTTACTACTTTTCCCACAAAAAAGCTTGTTTCCTGCATTATTTAGTGCGAATTATTTTTTCCTTTCAAGGCTGGACTCGCTGACGCTCACTATATTATGTTACCTTTGATCGAAACTATTGCGACTTGCACTGGTATATTTTTGCCGCTGTTCTGTACGGCCCTCTTTGCCGCCATCTCAATCCCTCCACAGCAGGGAACCTCCATACGCAGCACAGTAATACTCTTAATCTCATTGTTTTTGACAATCTCTGTGAGCTTATCACTGTAATCAACCGCGTCAAGCTTAGAACACCCGATCAGCGTGATCTTATCCTGCATAAAATCATCATGGATATTCGCATAGGCATATGCCGTACAGTCTGCCGCGACCAATAGCTCTGCCCCATGAAAATAAGGCGCGGTTACAGGTGCAAGCTTAATCTGGCAGGGCCACTGTCCCAGTTGTGAACTGATCACAGACGCCTTGCTTTGTTTTGCGGCAAGGACAGCTGCCTCATCATAAGTCGGCGCTTCCCGCTCCTCAAACGAAATCGCGCCGCATGGACACTCTGGCAGACAGTCCCCCAGACCATCACAGTAATCCTCTCTGGCAAGCCTTGCTTTTCCGCCAGATACCTCAATTGCACCTTCATGACATGCCGCTGCACACGCTCCGCAGCCATTGCACTTCTCTGCATCAATTTTAATTATTTTTCTTACCATTTACTACTTCCCTCCTCTGTTTATCTCTTGCTCAGTTGTTACTCTTAAGTATCTCCCTCGACACTGTACTTCTATAGCACTGAATTTATCCCTTGTTCAATCGCTTCTGTCTCATCCAATAATCCAAGCAACTGCTCCTTTTCTATGTCATAGCTGATACAGGAAAGGATTTTATAAAAATATGTGTTATCTATCTGCAACTTTTCCACCGAGTCTTTGCTGCGATATACATATGCCGCCAAATACTGGCATTTTGAAAGTAATCGCAATTTTATATCCCGAATTTCAGCCTCAGCCCCGTAGATGCGGTTCATGTCATAATCAGATGTGTTGCCGCACGGCGAAGCACAACTGGCACAGTCTGGCGCCACAATATTTTTTTCTGCATAGATCTCATCTATGATTCCTGACAGGATTTCTTCATCCAATTTCTGACATAGAACTGGAACAGCCAAAGCCTTGATAACGACGCTGTCTGTAGCAGCCGTCTTCGGATTGTTGTTACATGCCCCAACCAACCCGATCAACGCACTGATCACTTTCTCTTCTCTCAAAACAGTCCTCCTTACCTATCATGCAGTCAAATATTTGTTCGTTTTCGCATAAATATATTTTACAGAAGTTAAATCATCCTCTTCTAATTTAATTCAAAAGTCGGCCTTGTGACATATTCCAAATAAATCGGTCTGCCCGCATACTCTAAATATGCCTTATAACGCTCAATGATAGATGGCGCCTCAATCAATCCTAACACTTTATCTCTTGAAAAATAAGCGGATTTTGAATTCCCGTCAGATGGTCTTGGTACCTGCTTCAATATCAACACCAGCCTCCTCCATAATCTCTCTTTTTACAGCGTCAATTACATTTTCTCCGACTTCAACTTGTCTTCCAGGAAATGCCCAGCCTGCTTTATAGGTTTTTACCATGAGGACTTCATTGTTATCGTTTGTTACGATTCCCGCTCCCGCAATGATATGTGTCGGCATGACCCAACCTGTATTTTCCATTGTAAGCCCTCCTTTCCTTGACTTCGTACTGCCATTATAATATAATACCTCCAAAAAGTAAATCACACATAACGAGGAAAAACACAGACGCCTGACAGTACTTTTCTATTGTGTAAAAGGAGCTGTATTGTGTATAATATTAATGGAGTTATTTACTTCGCCGGGAGGTGTAATTATGGATTGTAATGTTTTCGTAAATATAGGAGTACAGCGTTTTGACAGAATAAGGGAGCAGAAAGCCTTTTATATTGATAAGACAGATTTTATCAGGGAGTGGTGGGAGAATGGTTCGGATGTTACATTGGTCACACGTCCGCGCAGATTTGGCAAAACGCTTAATATGAGTATGCTTGAGTGCTTTTTTTCAAACAGGTATGCAGGCAGGGGCGATTTATTTGAGGGACTTTCCATCTGGAACGAGGAGACTTACAGACAATTACAGGGGACATATCCAGTGATATTTTTAAGTTTTGCCAATATCAAGGCAACAAAATACGAAGATATGGAATATAAAATATCCAAGTTAGTTGCTGATCTGTATGAACAGAACAGTTATCTACTTGAAGGAAATTTAATGAGTAAAAATGAGAGAGATTACTATGAAGGAATATGTCCTCAAATGAAGGGGACTGTAACAGCAGACGCAGTCCACTCAATGGCAAATTTCATGCAGCGTTATTATGGAAAAGACGTCATTATCATCCTTGATGAATATGATACGCCTATGCAGGAGGCATGGCTTTCAGGGTACTGGGATAAGGCAGTTGAATTTTTCAGAGGTTTTTTTAACAGCACATTCAAGACAAACCCTTATCTTTGCCGTGGTCTGATCACAGGCATTACAAGAATTTCCAAAGAAAGTATTTTTTCGGATTTGAATAATCTTAAGGTAATAACCACATCTTCTAATCAATATGCCACAGCGTTTGGATTTACGGAGGATGAAGTATTCCAGGCACTTGATGATACAGGATTTAGCGAGGAGAAGCAGGGTGTGAAGGCATGGTATGACGGTTTTACATTTGGCTCGCATCCCGATATTTACAATCCCTGGTCAATCGCATCTTTTATAGACAACGGCGGCGAGTATGATACGTATTGGACGGGCACAAGCGGAAATGGGCTTGTAAATTCCCTGATCCGACAGGGGAATGCACTGGTGAAAAGTGCGATGGAAGACTTGCTTGAAGGCAGGTCACTGACTACGGAGTTGGACGAGCAGATTGTGTTTGATCAGCTGAATGGCGGTGCCAGCGCGGTCTGGAGCCTGCTTCTTGCATCTGGGTATTTGAAAGTGCTGGGACTCCGGCGTGTTGGGGAGTTTAAAAAGAAAATGTACACACTGGCGATTACCAATATGGAAGTGCGGAGTATGTTTGCAGATATGGTGAAAGGCTGGTTTGATGGAAGTACGGAAACAGCATATAACGATTTTGTTAAGGCACTGCTTATGAATGATGTAGATGCAATGAATGAATTCATGAATGAGATCGCGCTACAGAGTTTTTCAAACTTTGACATAGCACCAAGCGCATCATCAAAAGACGCACCAGAGCGGTTCTATCATGGTTTTGTGCTGGGGCTGATGGTGGAACTTGATGGAAGGTTTCAGATTACATCGAACAGGGAAAGTGGTTTTGGACGTTATGATGTGATGCTCGTCCCAAAAGACAGGGGAAAGGATTGTGCCTATATCATAGAATTTAAGGTGCACAAGCCCCTGAAAGAAAAAGACCTTGCAAAAACAGTTGCCAATGCCCTGAACCAGATTGAAGAAAGATTGTACGAAGCAAAGCTTGTTGCAGAGGGCTTTGAGCCGGATCAGATCCGGAAATATGGGTTTGCGTTTAAAGGAAAGGAATGCCTGATTGGATGTTAGAATTTGTGCAACGAACTTGTTCGTTGTACAGTTTTTGCAAGGATTTTTACATGGTACCGGAAAGGAGCGGAGTAACAATGAATCGATTACCATTTGAACAACTGCATATGGAACACGGAGTCATCCAAGAACTTACAGAACATGGTTGAAAAGAATGACGACAAAGCACAAAATAACAAGAGAGGAAAACACTGATATGTTACGAAATTTCTTTAAGAAACAGCCATCGAACAACACCCCTGATCTGACCAATGCCGACAATGCACTGAACTATCTGCTGACAGATGGCTTTTTGCGCAACGGATTGGAAACAGAATGCCAGATCGAAGGAACACACATTTATTGCCCAAAATGGAAGATGACACTTACTCCCAAAATCGGACAACTGACCACTCAAAATGCAGTTGTTCATTTTCACGTCTCTGCGCCCCAATGGGGAAAGGAACTGTTCGAATGCAGTGCTGCCATCGGCGAAAGTACACAACAAGCTTTAGACCTGTATCATATACACATCT
>JAIEEY010000429.1 GCA_029067205.1 Lachnospiraceae bacterium | reverse complement strand
GAAATAAATCTTCTTAGAAACTGTAGACAAATTACCACTCAAAGTAAAAGTGCAAAAACCTTGATTTTTCAGGCTTTTCAGAGAATTTATTTTGAACAATTAATTTTCTACAACTCCTTAACACCGTCTTTCCCTCCTACACCACAGCCTCCACGATTGTCTTTCCTTCAATCCTGATCTCTTTCACTCCTATCTCTTTCTTTTTGTTAAAGTTAAAACTAAGCAGATACCCTTTATCTTTGCGATAATAGTCAAGATACTCGATCAGCTGCCTCTCGCCTCGCTCGTTATATTCGTTTCCGCGCCAGATCTTCATCTCAATGACAAACTGCTCGCCCAGATAATCCACGATCACATCCGTGCGCCTCGAATCCCTGGTCTGTGCCTCAATGTAATAGTTGCCAGCGCCATTGATGATCGGTCTCAGATACAGCAGGAAGAATTTACGCCCGTTATCCTCAACAAATTCCACATTGTTCTGACCATAAATTTCATCAAAGGTTTCGACAAATCGCTTCATCACAGCGTCCATATCGAGCTGGCTGTCATGGATAAAATAACTCTTGTCCCGCTTTGCCATGCGCACGATCGTACTTGACAGCTCCTCCTCGGAATAAAAATAATTGTAAAGACGGGTCTCGAAGATGCGGTTTGCAATCTGCACTTTTCCATTTTTGTTCGCCGCATACCCGAACATACACGCCAGATTGATTTCCTTCGTGTCCGGATTGTAGGCAAATTCGCTTCCCTGAAAGAGAATCGCCTGAAACATCTTTTTCATATTGGGATAATCATCGAGATGACGAACCATACTCTCAAACAGGGGAATATTTGCAACCAGTATTCTCCTGACTGCTTCCCGGACACCCTCCTCTGTCCATGCCTGTCCAGGCTGCTCAAACCCATCACTCCCGACAATTTTCTCATCAATATACTTGCAGATCAGCGAAACCAGCACCGGATAACCTGATGTATACTGCTCAATCGCCTCCGCTACTGTTTGTATCTCCATCCCGGTATGATAATCGGCTTCGTACTCTTCCAGCATACCACTGATCTGGGCTGCGCCAAAACTCATATCAATGTCAAAGTCCGCTGCAATATTCCACGGGCTGTTATACTGATGCTCGGACTCGGAACGCAGCTTTAATTTCAGGTTTTTGATGTTATAGACACCTGCAAGAATGACAGAATGAAAAATCGGCATCTTATCCCGCTTTAAATAATATGCCCTGAGCTGCGCCAAAAAGTCGATAAACACCTGGTTGTTCGATGCACTGTCTACCTCATCGATCATCAATACGATCGGACGGGAACTAATCGCACATATCTTGCTGATGCACTCAAACAATTCATCCAATCCGCTGGTTGGACAAGTTTCTTTTAAATTCTGCAAAGTTTTCTGCAGCAATTCTTTATCATCTGTTTCCACATAATTCAACGCCGTAATCAGCTTCTTAGCAAAAGCCTGTGAAAATACCGTCCCACTCGCAAAACTTCCTGTTTCAATCTCCTGAAAATCCAGGGAAAAGACAAGGTAATCATCCTTTAAATAATTTTCCAATGCATTCAGTGTTGTCGTCTTCCCATACTGCCGTCCTCTGTTGATGACAATATAATTGCCCTCATCCACAAACATTTCCTTAATCTTCTTTAGTCTGCCATCCAGTCTTACCATATAATGTTTTTGTGGATTACAGAATCCTGTTACATTAAATCTGCGTTTCATTCACCTTAATCCCCCTTAAAATCATCTGAATCCATCATATCACATCATATCATAACCCACAAACTATTTTCATTCATAAATTAGGCATACCGGCATTCGTTACACTACTCATAAATCCGAAATGCTTTCCCGTCCCGAACCATAACTGGTATCACATCAATCGGCGCCGGAACGGTCACTGTCTGGCCGCCCTCATAGACCTTGTGCGTGCAGGCATCTGTCCACTGCGCCCCCTTTGGCAGATAGACCGCCCTGCTGTCCGCACCGGCCTCCATGACAGGTGAGACCAGCAGATCCGGGCCAAACATATAGGAATCCTCCACTTCCCAACTTATTGGATCCTCCGGGAAATCATAAAACAGCGGGCGCATCACAGGCGAACCGTTCTCGCTTGCCTGCTTCATACATTCCCGGATATATGGTTTTAAGTTTTCCCTGATAAAGAGATATTTCTTTAAAATCTCATAATTATCTTCGCCAAAACTCCACACCTCGTTGTCCTGCCCGCTCGTCAGCTGGCGCACGCCATTTCGGAACTCCTGCTCCCGCTCATGCCACGGAGAGCGCTCCCCATGCATACGAAATACCGGGCAGAATGCTCCCCACGCAAACCAGCGCACAAGGAGTTCCCTGAACGCAGGTTCACTGATATCGCCGCCTATAAACCCTCCGATATCGGAAGTCCACCATGGGATGCCTGCCATTCCCATATTCAGTCCGGCCTGCAGCTGCTCCCGCATGGCGCGGAAAGAAGAGTGGATGTCTCCAGACCATGTGAGCACGCCATATTTCTGGCTCCCTGCCCATGCACAGCGCACAAGGCTCATGATGTCTGTCTCCCCCTCAGCCCGAAGTCCCTCGTAAAATCCTTTGGCATACCCTACAGGATAGATATTGGTACACTGCAATGCCGGCCCTGCATAATAGCGGTAATTGTCAAAGTCATACGGTCCATACTCCGGCTCCGCCTCATCAAGCCAGAAACACCGGATTCCATACTTGTAATAATTCTCCTTACAGCGCTCCCACACAAACTTCTGTGCGCCCGGGTGTGTCGCATCGTAAAATACGGTATTTCCCATCCAGGTCATATGATTCTGATTGCCGCGGTCTGCGCTTACCAGATAGCCCATGTCGCTCATTTTGCCAAAATTCTCACTCCGCTCGTCCACAGTCGGCCAGACGGACACAACAGTCTCAATGCCAAGTTCTTTTAACTCCCTGACCATCGCCTCCGGGTCCGGCCAGTCCAGCGGTTCAAATTTGAAATCTCCCTGCATTGTCCAGTGGAAAAAGTCGATCACGATCGCATCCATTGGAAGTCCACGCTTCTTGTGCTCCCTCGCAACCGCCAGCAGCTCGTCCTGTGTCCGGTAACGGAGTTTGCACTGCCAGTAGCCAAGACCGTACTCCGGCATCATCGGCGTCCGTCCTGTCGCCAGTGAGTACTGCGCCTCGATCTCCGCCGGCGTATCTCCCGCAGTGATGAAATAGTCTAACTTCTTAGTGCTCTTTGCATGCCACTCTGTCTTGTTTGTTCCAAAAGCAGCTGTACCGACGGCAGGATTGTTCCAGAGAAATCCATACCCTCTGCTCGACACCATAAACGGCACGCTCGCCTGCGAATTTCTGTGCGCCAGTTCAAGGACTGCGCCTTTTTTGTTCAGATTTTTCTCCTGATACTGTCCCATACCAAAGATTTTCTCATCGTCAAACGCCTCAAACCTTGCCGTGAGTTCAAAGTCCGAACCACCCTGAATCGGTTTCAATTCCCTCGCCACGATCCGAAGTGGTGCACAGTAGCGGTTGATCCTGTCGCGTGTGCGCCAGTACTCCTCCGTCAAGAGCTCCCCCTTTTGATTATAAAATGAAATCCATCCTTCATGAGACACCCTTGCCGTGATCTTTCCGTTGGTGATACTCGCCTGCTTTGCCGTCTGATGGTACTTTGCATACTCCGCACCCTTGTACCACGGGTCTGTCACATCGATTTCCTCGAATGCAATCTGCGGCGTAATATCCTCCATTTTTTCTGTGAGCGCCCAGTCGTTTGTGTCCATCTGCGGCACTGCGCTCATGCGCACGCGCAGGGAGTTTGCTCCCCACGGCTCAATCCACACCGCACTCTTTCCCTCTGCTATCACCAGTTTGTTTTTCTCTTGATAAATCTGCATATTGTAACCTCCCTATCAACTGCTAAAACTCCTGTTCCCAGGCATTAGCATATAATTCTGCCAATTCACTTTGTACTCTCTTTGTTCAACAGACAGCATCACCATACTTTAATCCATTCGATCCTGTAGCAAGATAAAATCTGCCAAACACACGGCAGTCCCCATCAATACTGTTAATCTCGCCGTACATCTGCCTGTCCGTATTCAGCCGCCCATAGCTTTTTCCCTCATCAAATGTCCTATAAAAACCATACTGCCCATCAATGATGCCATTCAAATATATCGCTTTACCATCTTTGTAATAATCGCTTTCCGGTGAAAGAAGTCCCAGTCCCATTCGGAATACGCTGTCGCCTTCTTTGCTTAACCTTGTTGTTTTTATGACATCTGTGCCAGAATCGTACTCCAGTTTCCACAGTCCGTCTTCCCCAAGCGCCATATAAAATACGCCCTGTTTTCCTGTCTCTGCGCGTACTTCTGTCTTGTTGGCACAGTCGATCAGCCCAAAGTGTACCCTCGGAAAATCATTTGGAAGCAAACGTTCATGATATGTACTTCCACCGTCCCTGCTGACATAAAAATCCGAATGTTCCCCAAAAGCATAAAAAATACTGCTGTTCACCCTGTCCGAAAAGACTTTGATATTTCCCTGCGTCTTCTGCTTTCCGTCCAATGTGTAGACTTTACAGATTGAAAAACTGACACCTGTGTCATGACTTACAATCACCCTGCTCACCGGAAGATTTATGACATCCGCAACCGACCACACAATATTTTTGCAGTCTGGAGACATAGCCACCCAGCCTGAATTGACATTCGGATTCTCTATATTTTTCAATGCCCCGTCAAGCTCGCTGCTCAGTCCAAACGGCATGTTCAGTCTTGTAAAAGTACGCCCCTGGTCACGCGAAAGAATCAGTCCCCCCTTGGTCTTTCCCTTCCAGTTGCCGCGCGGTGTCACGACAAGGACATTCGGATCTTCATCAGAAAAATCTGCATTGATACATGTGATATACCTGTTCCCATCATCATCTGCAAAAGAGTTTGCACAAGGCTTGTCCAGATCCGTAAAAGCGAAACCTCCAAGATCGCCTACAATATCAATCACCTGAACAGCACCCTTAGGCATAGCATAGACATTCAGATGCACTGTTTCTTCAATACCATCACACCAGTCCGTAAAACAGCACTTCGCATCCTTTAGATTCCGTGTCCGGAAAACGCCTGTCCCTGTATTAAACCATGCCTCATTGTCGTCATAGGGATTGATCTTGAGATCACTGAGCCAGTGGATCAGCGAGTGTCCCCCGTTGCACTCCGGCTGCATATATGGTGCCCGAAACGCAATTTCTCCCTCCTCCAGATCATAGAGAATCTGCTGCCAGCTCTTCCCATAATCATACGAGCGAAACACACTGTCCCCATCATCTTTTACGATTGTAGAGCACACGACTATTCCCGGTGTCTGCATGGACACATCAATCCCGGAAAACCCAAAATCAAGTGGCTCCTTTTCCGATATACTGTCCATTCCGATCCCAAAAGCTTTGCCGGCAGTGACAGGTGTGATTTCCTCACATACACCAATTCTGCCATTTTTGAGAATCTCATAGCGCGCAATCCTGCCGTCGATCGTGTCTCCAGAATCACAGCTATAACCGTTTTCAATCACATAAGACCGCCTTCCGGTGGAGACAAAGGTCACATACAGATACCTTCCGTCCGATGCACACCTCTGCGCCACCAGTCCATTTAAACGGCAGCCCTCAATGACATTGTTTCGCGGTTCAGGAAGTTCCTCAAAATGTCCGCCGTCATCATAAGAAACATACAGGCTATGCCCCCTCATATTTTTATCGCGGTCCATCCTTGTCACACCCGCAGAGGACACAATCAGCGCATTGCCAACCTGTACGACAAATGCCAGGTACTCCTCCGGAAGAGCAGTGAGCTTGCGCCACTCTTTGCCCTGATCACCTGTAACCCACAACCCTTCCTGCTGGCTTGCATAGTATAATTTCTGTGGATTCTGTTTATCCACAATCAGTCTTTCACCTGTTCCCCTGCCATTCAGATTTCCATGAACCATCACAGGAATCTTCTCATACCGAAAATGATCACCATAATCCTCCGATACTGCCAGCACACCAGACTTTTCTGCGTTGATGCCGCAGGCAATATACAACATGGCAGGATTTGCATCATCAAGCGCCATAGCAATCGGAAACGTCTCACTCAGATCTTGCATGGTGACATGGGAGATCAGACTGATCCACTTCTGTCTCCCGGCATCATATCGATATGTACCGCCGATATCGGTTCTGGCATATAAAACATCTTTTTCTTTCTTGTGATATAAAAATCCCGTGACATAACCTCCGCCCGGAATGGGAAGGTTTTTATATTCATATGGGACTTGTTTCATGACCATATCCTCCAGCTTTTTTCTTGGGCACTCTCATTTTCCAAGAGCACTCATTTTTCATAAGTCTATCATATGTTCTGGTAAATAAATACCCGCCAGATTAGTTGAAAAATCCGCAAGTTTTACATATTGGAATCCGAATCATGCAGTTGTGTCATTCCCCCTACCAGAATCAGTCTGTTATCCGCATAAATCCTTGGAAACTGGCTCATATTCAACGGATTGGTCCCGCGTCCTGCCTCAATCGTGTATCCAGGGAGGTTATACGCCTTGATAAACCAGTCCTTATATCCCGCATACCCTGACGCATAGGGTGTATCTTCCACCAGATAACCGCTTACCCTGCCGAAATATTCCGCGATGCGTCTTGACCGCTCCGGCTCATAGTCAAGATACTTCCAGTATATGACTTCGCCCTGTGTGTGATATGCCAGTATCAGCTGGAAATCATGGGCTGTCGTAAAATGATACATATTGATGCTCTCGATTGCAGACAGCGGCGCCTCCCCCACAAAATCCCGCGGTGCCGGTGATGTGAAACCCTGACTGAATTTGTTTTCCCTGGCAATTTCCCACCCTGCCGGAAACTGGAGATTCAAGTCGATTCCATTAATGTTTGCCTTCCAGCCATCCGGATAAAGTATTGAGGGATAATCAGACGAAATTGCCATCGTCTGCTCGACATACTCCTCATTTCGAATCATTCCATTTACAAGGTCTGCGCCATCTGGATTGACCATCGGAATCAAATATAAGCTGAAATCGTTAAAAAGCATCTCCGTATCTTCCCCGTAGAGATCTTCTCCTTCCGCGTAAGCTTTTGCATATGCCTCCGCAAACTTCAACAAAATCGGTGTCGTGATCCACTCGTTGGCATGGAAGCAGGCATTGTAACAGACTTGTGTCGGTCCCTTGCCAAACTGCAGGTAGCAGACCTCTCTGCCCATGACACTTTTTCCGATACAGCCTGAGATCAGGAACGGATAACGAATCTTCAATCCTTCCAGGATAAACTCCGTAAGGCTCGAAGTGTATGGCACGCTCTCATCCACAAGCGCAAAAGAAAAAGGAACGTAAATCCGCGTCCCTATCTGTAAATTCATGGCATCGAGCGACGGATTCGCCGTCAGTATTGCCGACACCTGCGTATCATATGTATCCGCTATCCCCCACAATGTCTCCCCCGCCTTGATCACATGTGTAGTATAGCCCTTGAGATAAGGAATCAGCTTTGCCCACGCCGCCCTGTCCACATAGCAGCTGACTCCTTCTCCCATAAATTCCTTCAACGCATTGCAGGTTTCTCCGCCAAACTGACCATCGACCATAATCGGAAAACCTGCTCTCTTTAAAGCCAGCTGCAGATACTCCACTGCAACCCCCTCATCTCCAATATAAATATTCCGCATAACCTCATATTTCCATCAAATCAAATATTTGTATAATCTATGCTGAAAACCAGACAGTCATGCATTGAAATCATCTCCTATATAATTTTGCTGAGGCTTTCCTGGATCCCCCTCACAACCTCCGGCTTATTCATGGAATAAACATGTATATGCCTGATTCCGTTCGCGATCAGGTCAATGATCTGGTCTGTGGCGTAAATGATACCCGCCTGCCGCATCGCCTCTGGATTATTGCCAAAACAGTCCACTATACTACGAAACCGTATTGGCATATTGCAGCCCGACAATTTGATCGCATTCTGCAGCTGGGAAGGTCTTGTGATCGGCATGATCCCCGGAATGACTGGAACATCAATTCCCGCCTCACGCACCCTGCAGAGGAAATTATAGAAAATATTGTTGTCGAAAAACATCTGTGTCGTCAGAAACTCACAGCCCGCATCGACTTTCTTCTTTAAATTCTGGATATCTTCATGTGTATTTTCCGACTCGACATGTCCCTCCGGATAACAGGCCCCGCCGATGCACATACCGCCAAATTCTTTGATATCGGCTACAAGCTCTGACGCATAGTGATAGTCTGTAAAAGGTTCCCCCTCGAAATCCTTCGGTCTGTCACCGCGGAGCGCAAGCACGTTCTCAATTCCTGCTGCCTTCATCTCCCCCAGCGCCCGTCTGATTCCATCCTTTGTCGCACCGACACAGGTCAGATGGGCGATCGTCGTAACCCCATACTCCTCCTGGATTCCCTTTGCAATTTTTAATGTATTGCCACGGGTACTGCCGCCTGCCCCGTATGTAACACTCATGTAGCTTGGCTGTAATTTTGCAACGCCATACGCTGCTTTCTCCACTGCCCCATAGTCAGCTGTAACCTTGGGCGGAAATACCTCAAAGGACAGTGTCACATCATTTTTCAACAAAATCTCGTTTAATTTCATCGTTATACTCCCTTTCTTCCTCTGCTTTTTTATCTAATTTTTCCTCAAATACATCCTCTGGAACAGGCTTGCTGTAGCGGTATCCCTGTGCCACATAAGCGCCAATCTCCATCATGAGTTCCGTGTCGTTCTCGTTCTCCACACCTTCGCACACGACCTGCGCATCCAAGTCCTGCGCCAGATTTACGATATTCTTCATGATTTTTACCTGTCTCACACGATTTTCGTTGTTTAACAGGAACGATCGGTCCAGCTTGATAACAGATGCCGGAATCTGCTCAAAGACGCCAAGCGATGAATAGCCCGAACCAAAATCGTCGATTGAGAGCCGGATTCCCTTTTTGCGCAATATCTCGACAGTCTCCTTCACCTTATGCTGCTGAAGCTCCTCCACGACAAGTGTCTCCGTGATCTCAACCTCGATATATTCCTTCGGGATCTGATACTGGTCCATCACTGCCTCAAACTGCTCTGGGAAATTTTCCTTTGTAAAATGAATCCTTGAAAAATTGCAGGAAATCGGCACAATTTGCTTCCCTGCGTCCATGCGCCGCCTCAGCAGCTTACATGCGCACTCCATGACAAAGAAATCAATCTCCGTTATCCTTCCAGTCTGCTCAAAATATGGCACAAAATATCCCGGTGCCCTGATTGCGCCATTGTCCGTCGGATCCTTGAAGCGCACAAGTGCCTCCGCGCCCACAATCTGCTCGCTTCTGATGTCCACCTTGGGTTGATAATACGCCACAAAATCCTTATTGATATCGACGGACTCCAACAATTTTTCCCTGTCATGATTCTCTTTTAGCTGCACACGCAGATTCTCATCATAAATCCGAATCTCATTGCTGTAGCTGTTTTTCAATAAATCAGAAGCCTGTATCGCATAGGAGATGGACACTTGTATGTCATCGCTTCCCGGCGGGATACAACAAACACCCATAGTGATGGGCATTCGCATGTCCACCATTTCATAGATGCTCTGTGTAATCTTATCTTCCAGCTCAGCCAGCCTTGTCTCCAGCTCAGACAGACTGTCATAACTCACAAATAACACAAAATGATCTCCCTGGCTTCTGGCATACTGCTCCTTATCACTGTCAATGTGTTCTGCCAGCACACGCACCATCAGCTCCAGAATCTTCTGTCCTGCATGCCATCCGTATAGTGTATTGTATCGCCTAAACTGGCAGATATCCATGTAGACTATTGCATATTTCTGATTCTTGTCCGCTGCAAGTCTCTGCTGTGCCCTGTATTTCAGATAATTCAGATTCCATATATTGAGTTCTGCATCCTTATACATCAGCTTTTGGATCCGTTTACTGTCATGAAGCATGTGCAGCATCACGAGTACAATGCACACCGCGATCAAAACGACAATCACGATGATCAATACACTGTGTGACCTGATAAAACTCTCCACACTGTTTTTGGCAAAGAGATTATCTTTGAGCATGTAATCGTTCACCATTTTGTCGCTTACCTCGGGCAGTTCCTTGTTCAAAATGCTAAGCAGTGGCGTATCTGCATCATCCTTCACTGCCATGTAAATGACATGTGCGGCATTTAACACACTGCGGATCTCAAGCTTGTTCAATCTCAGATCCGAGCCGAGCAGATATTCCGATAGATAGCCGTCACAGATCGCGGCATCTGCCTTCCCTTCATTGACCGCATACAGACATTCCAGCTGTGAGTTAAAGATCAGGATCTGTGCATCTTCGTTTACCAGCGCAGCGATATTCTCTTCCTCGTCACCATTTTTCACGGCAGCCAGAACCTTGATCTCGTTTATGGTGCTGTCCCGCTCCATAATGATCACATGCGGCACTTTCGCATATGCTTTCGTCACAACAACACCGGAGTTCCGCATACTCTTGGGTGTATCTCCACAGTAATCAAGCAGGTCAATCCTCCCCTCTGTCAATGCCTGTTTCGCCTCGTCCATATTTGTCATTTTGACATAGGTAAACGTAAGCCCGGTCAGCACAGACACCTCATCGAGTATCTGCTTTGTCAGCCCATAATATATCCCTTCATTTTCATAGGAAAACGGATAGTATCCGTCAAAATAACCGACCGTAATATTCTTCTTTTCTTCAATATATGCTTTTTCATCCTGTGACAGCAATATTGTCTGATCCAGCCTGCTGTCATAATATTTCATGATCAGTTCATTCTCGAGATTCGGACGTTTCATCTTGATATCCGCAATACCCTGATTTAACTCCCGCATCACTTCGTCATTACCTTTATAAGAAATATAATAGGTCGGCATCGGCGCGAATCGTCCGATGATCCGCTGCCCGTCCTTGATCTCTGTCAGGGAATGTACCATCGCATCGATCTGCTGCTCCGCAAGCGCCGCCTGAAGTTCTAAAGTATTGTCATACTCTTTCACCTCTGGGTTATAGACGCCATGGTCAGAAAGATACTCATAAAATTCAGCCTTTCTGATATATGATTTCACAATGCCATAAGTAATCTGCTCCATCGCGCCAAAATCTTCATAGGGAATTCCGCTCCCGCCGTTTACCGCGATCGTGCCAAATGTATAGCCGCTCGCCAGATTTGCATACTGATAAATCTCTGCCCTTTCGCCGGAGAACTGCGCAGAACCAACCAGATCGATTTTCTTGTCTGCCAAAAGCTGCAGCGCAGCGTCCCAGCTGTCACATTCCACATACTCAATCTTCCAGTTGACGTAGTCGCAGAGCGTCTCCAGATACTCCACATCCATGCCGCCATAGGTTCCGTCCTCATTTTTCTCGTTAAAGCCCTCCATGGGAAAGAAACCGACCTTTACGGTGCGTTTCTGTGCACCATACACTTGTGATATGCCAACCCCATCTGCCATACCGCAGACACAGATAATGATCAACATGACAGACAATACCAGACTTGTCCTGACATTCTTTCTTTTCCTTTGCTTGTACATCGTTATTACCCTCATTCATATAACCTGCGAGCAGCCGCATTGACATTATGAAATTTGCACTACTCATTGTTTTCAGGTACATTATAACATGTTACCGAACGTTTTGAAAACGAATTTTTTATGTATTTACCAATCTTATCCTTTTGGGTCTACATAATCATACAACGTCCACAACATTTCCCACAACGATCACTGCTGGTGTCTGGATTTGGGCTTCCGCCGTTTTTTCTGCAATATCCGAAAGTGTCCCCCGCACCGCCGTGACAGTTGAATCAAAATCGCCATGTATCACTGCCGCCGGTGTGGAAGCTTCCTTTCCTGCCCGCATCAACTCCTCTGCGATCTGCGTCAGATGCCCAAATCCCATCAAAAACACAATTGTCCCTTCCAATTGGGCAAGCAGCGAAAAGTCAATGTCTTCTGCCAGATCTCTGTTCTGATTCCCAACAGCAGTATGCCCTGTAACCACATGAAAGCTCCTGCTGACCTCCCTGTGCGTCACCGGAATACCTGCAAACGCCGGAACTGCGATACAGGAAGTAATTCCGGGGATATATTGCACAGGGATCCCCTCCCTCTGGAGAGCGGTCAATTCCTCCATTCCTCTGCCAAACACAAACGGATCCCCACCCTTTAAACGAACTACCAAACCACCCTCCTGCGCCTTTTGAACCAACAGTGCACTGATCTGCTCCTGCTGCATACTGTGCCTTCCACTCCGCTTCCCCACATAGACCAGCTCACAGCTCTCCGATGCATGTTCCAAAAGTCTCTGATCGATCAGGTCGTCATACACCAAAACCCTTGCGCTTCGTATCGCGCGGAGTCCTTTTAAAGTGATCAGGTCATAACAGCCACAACCTGCACCGACAAGCAATACCCCTTCCAAAACTTTCGCACACTCTTGTTCCTCAACTTGCATATATTTTTCCAGTCGCCGCATTGTCTCCTGCTCATCAAACACCACATTTCTGTCCATACAGGTTCTCGCCGTATCTTTCAAAAAAGCTGCACGGCTTCCACTATCCTTGATATATTCTTTTGCCAATGGTCTTAACCTGTTTAGGTAATCAAGAATTTCCTCCATATCAGCTGGTATTATGGAAGCAATCTGACTTCGAAGCGTTGCTGCCACCTCTGGACTTGCGCCCTCTGTCGAGATACCGATACTGAGTCTCCCTGACTTCACAAGCGATGGAAAGATAAAGCTGCACCTCTCCCTGTCGTCCACCACATTGACGAGAATCCCCCTTTCCCTGCAAAGTCTTCCAATCTCTGCGTTTACTTCCCCGTCATCCGATGCAGCGATGACAAAACACATATCGATCAGATCTTTGGATTCAAATTTTCTATTTATGACACAGATATCATTTTGATGGGCAAACTGCTCCAATTCCTCAGATATCCTGGGTGTCACTACCATTAACTTTGCTCCATATGGCAACAGTTTTTGCAACTTGTGAATCGCAATCCTGCCGCCGCCTGCTATCAGACCATTCTTTCCTTCAATATCCATAAAAAAGGGAAAGTATCCCATTTCTCTATCCTCCATTTTCCTATTTCAGATTACGCACAAAAAATACAACCTCCAATATCGCATAAATCGCCGGCTGGTGTACCATATAAATCTCAAAAGAATGCTTTCCAATCCACTCGACTGGTTGTAATACACTTTTTTCGAAAAAAAGCATGATCCTTTTTCCACTGAGAAACCGAAATGTAAAATATCCTGCCAGGAACAAAAATCCCCACGGCAGCAGCGAAAAATAATCCGTTGAGTAAAAACCCTTGTGCGGAAACCCGAGATATGTTGAAAAAATGTCACGGTATAACGCATCTGGAATCCTGGAAAAATTACGCTTTTCTAATCGCAGATATCCGTCATTGACATTTTTCGTCAGAAAAAACAGCAGACCACTGACGACCATTCCCATGACTGCAGGAAGCCTGTGCAGCCACCTATCAAACATATTCATCAGCAGCATACACGAACCCGTGAGAGTCAGCACCCCGAAAACTACCCTGTTCTGCGGCATGGCGACCAACGTCACCAGTGTAATCACTGCACCGCCTATAAAAACCGTGATGCCCCGCTTCCATGCATGACTGCCAAGTGACCAGCAAAAACCCGACAGAAAGATAAAAGTCCAGCAAATCCCCTGCTGCCAGACATATGCACCCTCTGACTTGTACCAGCTCCAGTCAACCTGATACAGATAGACCATGTCCCATACGGTATGGTATGCGATCATATTCAACAGCGCAATCCCACGAACACCGTCCAGTTTTTCATATCGCTTTTTATGTATTTTATTATTCTCATTCATATCTATACCCCTTGCGTGCTCCGGCACGCGTACCAATCAATAGCTTGAAAGTGACCTTCTTTCAAACTTGCACTCTCAATCTCCAATTATCTATCTTTACTATATACCAAGATCACCTTTTAGACAATATCTATCATTTTTAGAGATGTCCACTCTATATTACAATATATAAATCAATAATCTCATGCTTCATGGGATATTGACAATACATTGATACAAAGGAGAAAACTATGGGAAGACATGGAGAAAACATCAGACACCGGAAAACCGATGGCAGATGGGAAGGACGCTACAAGGTATATCACGAAGAAAAAAAGGGATATGTATACCGCTCCGTATACGGGCACACATATGCCGAAGTCAGGGAGAAGCTTACGATCAAACAGCTGACTGCAAAAAAGATCCTTTCTGGCAGCAGTCCAAATGAAACAGCAGGTACTGCCTTATTTTCACAGGCGGCAAATGAATGGCTAGAATTCATCAGGGAAAAATGCAAATATTCTACTTACATAAAATACGAGACAATTTATCGGACGCATCTTGCCGATCTATTAGGTGACTGTCCTCTAATAGATGTTACAGATACCCAGCTGCAGGCGGAGATTCCAGATCATTTGTCCGAGAACCAGCAAAAAAGTATTTACTGTGTTGCAAATCAGATTTTACGTTATGCAAACAGTCGTTATCGTACAAACATTCCTATATTGACAAGAATATCCGCCCGCGCAGAGAGAAAATCAATCGAAACACTTTCCATAGCGGAACAGGCAAAGCTCTTTGACTGTATCTATACCGATATGGATAAATACAAAGTAGCGATCTCTTTTTCGCTGTGCCTGGGACTGCGGCTGGGCGAAATATGCGCCTTAAAATGGTCAGATATTGATTTCTCAAATTTGACAATGACCATAAACCATACCGTACAGCGGATCACTGCCATGGAGATATCAGATGAGACATCAAAAACAAACCTTCTGGAGAGCTCACCAAAAAGCGATTGTTCGAAGAGGATGATTCCTGTTTCCGGTGAACTCCTGCACATGCTAGGCAAGATCCCCAACGACCAGCCATATATTTTCGGTGGGGAAAAACCGTTAGAACCGCGTACAATGCAGTACCAATTTAAAAGAATACTAAAAGAAGCCCTGATTTCAGACAGAAATTTTCACATACTGCGCCACACGTTTGCAACAAACTGTGTAGAAAAGGGCATTGATGTAAAAAGTCTCAGTGAAATCTTAGGACACTCTGACGTCAAGATTACATTAAATCGTTACGTACACCCAACTATGGACGCAAAGCGATTACAGTTAGAACAGCTGATTCGCTTTTACAATCAGATATGTGAACAGGCGCATTAAGCGCCTGTCTCTATCATCACTTTGACGTACTCCTGTGTCTTGTCCCTCATAATCAGTAGCCCTTGCTCTAGCGAATCCAATGAAAAGCAATGTGTGATGCACTGTTCTGGGTGAATCATTTCCACCTGCATTCTGTCAAGCACGTAATGCCAGTCATCCTCCATGTCATGTCTGAACGAGGAATTCCAGCTTCCCTTGACCGTCAACTGGTCACGAAGGATTTTCCAGTATCTATTTTTATCAAACATCATATCCGACGCTGGATTTCCAACAAGCTGCACGGTTCCGTTTGGTGCTGTGCCTATAACTGCATTTGCCACCGTCTCATTTTTCCCTACACACTCAAAGAAAACATCGACGCCGGCACCATTGGTCTGTGCCATCAGCCAGTCCTGTGCACCACCATTTTTCTTGTCATAAATATGTGCCTCGTCAATGCCAAGCTTTGCTGCCATTTTCTGCTGAAAATCCTTATTTCCGATCACATATATATTGGAATATCCCGCTTCTGCCAAAAACATGGTAAGCAGTATCCCAATCGTGCCAAATCCACAGACAGCAATTGACCTGCGCCGATCCGCGTCAGCCGAAAGCGCGCTTCTCATCGCATGAACCGCCACCGCCATTGGCTCCATCATTGCCGCCTGCCTGTATGACACATTGTCAGGCAGCTCTATCAAATTCCACTCCGGGACCGTGGCATACTGCGCAAAGCCGCCGTCCCTTCGCGAACCCAGATAACTGTAATTGCGGCACAACTCGTAATGCTGTTTTTGACATGCGATACAATTTGTACAGGGAATCAGCGGAAAGATGCCAACACGCTTGTCCTGCCATTTCGCATCTGCGCTTTTTCCTAACGCAATGACCCGTCCCGAAAACTCATGTCCTGGTATCAATGGATGCACATGCGCACCTGTTTGATAAATCCTCGGAATATCCGAACCACAGATGCCCGCCGCCTTCACTTCGACGAGCACTTCATTGTCTGCCGGCTCTGGTCTGTCCATTTCCTCAAAATGGATCTCACCAATATCATGTAAAACCCATGCTTTCATTCTTTTCACTGCTTTTATCTGTCCCTTCCAAATTTATTGTTCTGTATTTCTCTCCATTGACCTATAGTGTCTTTTCATCTGTTTTCATATTGTATTACTTCGTTTAAATGCTGGTATTTCTTATTACTCTGCTGCGATTATCCTGCGAAAACGCTCCAGATCACCTGGCGTCGTAATCTTAATATTGCCCTCATCACCTGGTATCATGGCAATGTTCATACCCGCCATAATCGCAGGCTCTGTTGAACCGTTGATTCCACGTATTTTGTCTGGAAAAAGTCTTCTATTCGCCTGATAATACAATCCAAGTCGAAACGCTTCCGGCGCCTGTCCCGCATAGATTTCAGTCCGTTCCAGCAATGCGCTGACTGTCTTTCCATCCACACTCCGATACACCGTATCCTTCATGGGCAGCACTGGCATAACTCCATCGTACCCCTCCATCGCCTTCACACAATCCGTGATCATCTCTTCGGAGAGCAATGGTCTTGCTGCGTCATGTATCAGTAGGACATCGGAATCATCCGCATACTCTCTGATATCCTCCAGTGCATGGTAAATGGATAGCTGACGGTTCTCACCCGGAAGCGAAAACCCTCGAAATTTTCTATGAATGTCATACTTCTCCAACCAGCCTCTGATCTGCTTCTGCCACCCCTGCGCCGCCACAATCTGTATCGCATGAATCTCCTCGTGGCAGGATAACCGTTCAATACAGTAAGAAATGACAGGTCTGTCATTTACTTTGATATATTGTTTGGGAATGTCCGAGCCCAGTCGAACACCGCTTCCTCCAGATAAAATTAACGCAACGGTCATACAATTACCCTCTTTCAAACTACTGCCCCCACAATAATCTTATCGTCAATTTTCATTCCTCTATTCCCTAATAAGACAAATCCCCTTCAACATGCTGCTCTCTCTTTGCGTTTTTAAGTTTCTTAAAAAGAACAGCCTGTTTTCTTTTCCAAAACAAGCT
>JAIEEY010000428.1 GCA_029067205.1 Lachnospiraceae bacterium | reverse complement strand
GCAGGTGCATTTCTGCGAAAATCCATGTAGGATATATCTTGAAATACAAAAGATAAGGAGATTTTGATCATGAATGACTTACAGACACTCATAAACAATTACCTGGACTACTGCCAGAACCAGAAAAGGCTGGATACAAAAACGCTGCGGGCATATCAGATTGACTTAACCCAGTTTTGCAGTCATATTCAGCCAGCTGACATTTTAGAAGTAACTCCCGAAATACTGGAGAATTTCATTTCCGAACTTCACCAGAAGTATAAACCCAAGACAGTCAAAAGGAAGATTGCTTCTTTAAAAACCCTTTTTCACTATTTTGAATACAAGGACCTGATTGACCGGAACCCATTTACTAAAGTACAGGTGAAATTCCGGGAACCAGCCCTTCTGCCCAAAACAATCCCACTCCATACTGTTGAAACATTTCTGTCCACTATCTACAACCAGCTGTCAAATGCCAAAACTGCTTATCAGAAGAGGAATGCATTAAGAGATGCTGCCGTAATCGAACTACTCTTTGCAACTGGAATGCGAATCTCTGAACTCTGCTCTTTGAATGTAAAAAGTGTAAACTTGTATGAACGAACAATATTAATTTATGGAAAAGGCTCTAAAGAAAGAAAAGTACAGATTGGAAATGATGATGTTGTTAGTATTCTGGAGCGGTATAAAAGTGACTTTCAGACGGAAATACAAAGCTGCGGACACTTTTTCGCAAACCAGAACGGTAAAGAACTGTCAGATCAGACTGTCCGCAGGATGATAAACAGATATACATCCCTCGCCGCAATTGATCTGCACATCACTCCCCATATGTTCCGTCATACCTTCGCCACAAGTCTGTTAGAGGCTGATGTTGATATCCGATATATTCAAGAAATATTAGGGCATAGTTCGATTAATATTACTGAGATTTATACACATGTTGCTATGTCTAAGCAGAGGGATATTCTTACAACCAAGCATCCTAGAAAAGATTTTCAGATATAGTTTTAAGGGCATCATGTAAATAAGTGTTATCTTATTTGCATGATGCCCTTATGCTTACAATTTGATTGATAATCAGATATTATCAGAATAAATTAGTTTTCGCTATATATTGGGTAAAAGCTAAGGAACTGTTCAGAAATAACTTGTGACAAGGACGACGTATAAATGTTCATCTGCAAAGAAGACAATCGCAGGCGTAGTGGGCTACGTCAAGATTGTCTGATGCCGCAGATGGGCATTTAGACAAGTCATTGTCATGAGTTATTTATTAACAGTTCCTAAGGTATATAATTGAAGATACAAAAGAGTATAATTAATAGATAATGAACTATTTAATAACAACTTTACATTTTTAAATCAGAAATTCATTGAAAACAGTAGGTTTCTTGTATGCCAAACAGTAATTCTATTTGCAGATCTTAACTGGAAGTTTCATTGTTCGTAGTGCCAAAGAAACCATTAATTATAGTGGAAGAAAGTGACATAACTCAAAATGAAACTTAAATAACTCACTCATACTTCCCACACCAAAATCAAGAGAATACATTGATTTTACAATAAATATCCGAATAAAAAAGACAATACCTC
>JAIEEY010000427.1 GCA_029067205.1 Lachnospiraceae bacterium | reverse complement strand
ATTTTATGAAATTTTTTTATATTTTGGTTAGACCCCGGCCATCAAATCAAGCTGTCCACTTAACTTAATGACATTGGTTCAGCTTTGCCGAACTGTAACGCATCAAGCCATGCAAAATCGCTTCGCGATGGCTTGATGCATCTCAACCACTACGTTTTCCTACGGACTTTGCAGCGCAGTGCAAAGTCCTAAGCTGAACTGTAACATTCACTTTTCAACACTAAAGTCGTATAATATATTCTTAAAATAAGCCCAAAATGGCTTCAAAGCCTGTATCTATGCGAAATTCAATTTGAGTATATTATGATAGTGAGGGTGTGAAGCAGGTGTAAACTTTCCAATTATTCTCTTGCTGAAGGTTATCAACCGTCGTAAAATACAGAGAAAGACAAACAACAAGTCCATCTACTGCCTGATATCCACATACCCGAGGTCGAGTGAACTTTCGCTAAACTCATAACTTCCGCCAAACGTATCCAGATTCAGATACAGATAACCCAATTCTTCCTCCGGCACAAGCCATGCCATATGAACGGTTGCTGTCTCACCGGCTTTCAAATCCGTAATATAATTATTTCCCCGCTCTCCGCCGTGCACATCATAATACCACATTTCCCTATTACTTGCGGAACCTGCATACACTGCATCGTCCCACGCTGCGCTTCCGTCAGATGCCGCTCCAGTGTACATTTTCATCTGACCGTTTTCCTCCACAATTTTCATAAGGCTTCCATAAAACAGAATTTCGTCCAATTTCTCCGTACCTATATTCGTATATTCCACTGTGACATAAACCAGTTTCTGTGGCACTTCCCGGCTGTCTGCTACTTCGTCCAAGGTATCGATGCCATTGCCATATTTCATATAATTGATCTTTGCAGGAAGCAGTTCTCCTGCCTGATTGACCTCTTTCTGCAATTCCGCCCTATCATCAGCATCCATCACAGATAAATCGAGTAGATTAATCTTGTCGCTGACCTGAACATCTGTCACTTTGATTTCGACACTGCCAAGCCCCAGCCAATCGTCCTCTTGTGACTCCACATTCGCTGCCGTAAATGCTTCCCCAACTGCATGCGTATTCTTCATCGCAGATTTCGGTACAGTAACCAACGGATTCCACTCAACCGTCTCCTCATTTCTTGGTTTCACATATTCACTCCAATTGTAAGCGTGTACAATATCCTGCGTATTTCCATCAGAAACAGGCTGCAGATGAACGCCCTCTGCGATCTTCAATGCATCCTCCTTCGTTACATCTGACGCGGCATACATCTCCATCACATAATGTACATCTGTATACGCCACATAGATGCGCTGGTTAAATGAAATATCCCCGCCATCTCCTCCATACAGCTCACAGTAGATACCATCATAACCTCCAACTTTGATTTCCTCAGTCTCCCTGACATTTGTAGTCAGCATGTCAAACTGCGCATCCCCGGTATCCATTTTATAAAAGGTAATTGACACCCCCCCCTTATACAGGGCATTTGCATAGCTGTATTTTCCATCTTCTGTCTCCACCATGCCCTCCGGCAGATAAGAAACTTCCATTCTGACATTCTCGATATCAATGCCTTCCTGTGGCTGTCCTGTTGCGGAACTGTTTTCCTCAGTTCCCACCTGATTCATTTCTTCTATTTTAATTTCTGCAGCATATTTCCCCACGGGTTCACTGTGCATTTTATAGGCAATACCGGCAAACGCTGTCGTTCCAAGCAGCATAACTGCCGCAATTGCCGCTGCAATCGTTTTTCTGGTCATATGTCTTCTTCTCCTTTTTGTTGGCACTATTCTGATTTGTTCCTGTACTTTCCTCTCAACCAACATTCTAAGCTCTGATGGCATTTCGGGAAAATTTTGTTTTAAATCTTCTAATTTCATTTCTTCTTGTCTCATCTCAATCTCCATTTCTGCCTGAACCTTAAACCGGGACACAGGCACGATCAGTCCTTTAAGTTCCTCACTGTGCCTCCGCAAGCTCCTTTTTCATCTTATCTCTCGCCCGCGCAAGGCGGTTTTTCACCGCGCTCTCTGTCGTGTTCGTCAGCGCCGCGATCTCCTTGACGCTGTATCCCTCCATATAATACAACGTAACCGTAAGCCTGATTTCCTCCGAAAGATGACTGAGCGCTTCATACAAGTCGGAATAGTCCGCTCTCTCCTCCGTTGCTTCCTCCACAGAATAATCCTCCAAGGACACCAGTTTCTTCTCTCGCCGCATAATTGCATAGCATTCATTGATCACGATACGGACCAGCCACGTCTTCGCGTAGGCATCTCTGCGCAGTGTATGTATCGATGAAAACGCCTTTACAATCGCCTCCTGTATAGCATCCGCACAATCCGCATCACTGTACAGCAGGGTTTTTGCCACATGATACATCGTGTCCTCCGATGTGATGATTAAATTTCCTAATTGTTCTTTTGTCATAATATCCTTTCTGCCGGCTGTTTCTTATAATACTTATAACGATTCAATGCACACTGATTTTTGTTTACATTTATTAGATGAACTATAACATCAATTGGTCTCTTCTAAAAAAATTTTTTTCTAAATTGTAAAGTCAGTATAACATTATCCTTAAATGCAAAAAAGTGTCTTCGACACATCAACTCCCCCAGCCCCTCAATCTTGAGGGGTGAGGGGTTTTCTTTTCCTTCCACTTCGTTTATAATAATCTCATGAATGTATTACAGGAAATTTTTAATGATTATTATGACGAAATTAAATATACC
>JAIEEY010000426.1 GCA_029067205.1 Lachnospiraceae bacterium | reverse complement strand
GGAAATGAAAGAATGACGGATTGGAAATAAAAAAATCACTGTGAAGCAATATAAAAATAACGGTTATGTTATGAAAGAATGACTGTTTTCACATAAGAAGCAGTCATTCTTTCATAACATAGGAGAAATATAATAAGTAATTCAAGTAACATGATGTCAAAATCATCAATAGCTATGAAAAAATAACGGTTATAGTGTGTCCAATTCGCTGATGAAAGAATGTACTTTACTGATTGCGGTTCGTGAAGCCTTAATAGGGGACATCTGGAATACATGCCAAAGACCGGGAAAAATATCCAGCCGGGCATAGACATTGTATTTTAATAGTTGACTATACAACATTTGGGAATCATCTAGCAAGATTTCGTTGTCTCCTACTTGTATGTAGACAGGAGGAAACCCTGTAAAGTCTGCAAAAACAGGCGATACAAAAGGGGAAGTAGGTGGTGTATCTTGTAAATAACATTTTATGGCTTTTTGTATGTAGTTGTTGTCAAGGACAGGATCTAATAATTCCTTGGAATGATAACTCTTTCCGGAAGAAGTCATGTCGGTCCAGGGGGAAAACAAAATAAGGCATTTGGGCATCTGCATTTTAAGCTGCCTTAGCATGAGTGACAATGCCAGACACAGATTTCCACCAGCGGAATCCCCAGCAACGATGATATTTTCAGGAAAATATCCACAAGAGAGAATGTATTTCCACGCTGACAGAGCGTCTTCCAAAGCAGCAGGGTAGCCGTATTCCGGGGCAAGACGGTAGTCAAAGCAAAAGATTTTACATAAGTTTGTCCTTGCAAGTTTTGTGGTTAGCTCACGTGCATAGAGACAGCTCCCAGTCATATATCCGCCTCCATGGCAGTAAAATATAATCTTTGATTCATTTTCGACAAAGCCAGGATAAATATATTCTGTCCACTCACAATGCATATTATCCACATTTACGGAAGTAAAATGAAATCTCTTATCATTTTCGAAGAAGGAGCCTAATTGGTTCTGTGAATGGCGTTGTTTCTGCAGATCATCATTCTCGATCAGCCCGTGGACACGTTTTACAATGTGCATCAAACGTTTGTTTCGTTTCTCGTTCATTTGTTAAACAACCTTTCTAAAAATTACTCTACAAATTTGGAAGTTTTTAGTTTATAATAAAAAGTAATTACAAACATTATCTAAAAAATATACTGTTTGGTCAATATGTAAATTGAAAAATATGTTGGAGCAATGAAAAGTGAAAACGTTGAAAGGAAAGGGCATTATGAGATCAGATCGGGATTTAAAGAGTATTTTGGAAAGGATAGACCACAGAGGATATCCAGCATACAAGGATACGAAGGGGGAATATCAGTTCAGTAAATATGTTTTGGATATAGAACATGTTCAGGGTGATCCGTTTGCAGCACCATCGCAGATCCGCATATCTGTGAGTGGAAAGATTGCAGGGATCCCATCAAAGTATTATGATAAAAAGTACAAAAGAATAGCGACTCAGGATTATCTGTTGAGGAAAATCGGTTCTGAAATAGTAAAAAATTCAAAACAGCGGGGTTCTGGGAAAAGTGGATTAATGCACATAAGCAGATGTGGACAGGAAGTTCTGGAGCGGACTGCGTGCCAGATTAATGATAAAGACGGTGAGATCACAATAAGATTAGAGGTTGGATTCCCGGCAAATGGAAGAACAATCAATGCGGGAGAGCTTGAAAGGATATTATTTCACATATTGCCCGATATAGTCAATAAAACAGTCCTGTATAAAAATATTGACGTTGCTGAATTAGATGATGTGATGTGTTTGACAGAGAACCAGTTCTTTATCAGGAATGAAATGAAAACCAGAGAGCTGACGGCTTTTATTGCAGACAATTCGATTCTGCCAAGAAAGTCAGGGATATCTGAGGAGCCGTTAAAAGATGCAGTGAGATTTAGAGCACCAGAGTCAATGAAAATAAGAATGGATTTACCAGACGGTACTGCAATATATGGTATGGGAATCCCTAAAGGGGTCACATTGATCGTAGGTGGAGGATACCATGGTAAGTCCACTTTGCTTGAGGCACTTCAGATGGGTGTTTATGACCATATTGCGGGTGATGGCAGGGAGTATGTATTTTCAGATGTTTCTTCCGTAAAAATCAGGGCAGAGGACGGCAGAAGCATATCACAGACAGATATATCGATGTTTATCAATAATCTGCCCAATAAAATGGATACAAGATATTTTAGTACACAAAATGCCAGCGGAAGTACATCACAGGCTGCCAATGTCGTTGAGGCTGTTGAGTCAGGCTGTAAAGTGCTTCTGATCGATGAAGATACGAGTGCAACGAATTTTATGATCAGGGACGAGCTGATGCAGCTGGTGGTGACAAAAGATAAGGAGCCCATTACTCCTTATATTGACAGAGTAAGAGAATTGTATGAATCATATGGGGTGTCAACAATTCTTGTTGCGGGGAGTTCAGGAGAATATTTTAATAAGGCAGACAAGATCATACAGATGGACGAATATCATACATTTGATATTACAGAATATGCAAAGGGTACAGCTCAGAAGCATGGTTATCACTCAAAGAAAAGTGTTGAGAAAGATGTGGTGACGCCAAACTTTAACAGGTGTGCTCGTGTGAATAAAGACTGGATCGGTGAATGGGCAAAGATCAAGGTGAATGGAAAAGATGCAGTGAGTATTAATCGTGATAGTATTGATACCAGATATCTGGAGCAGCTTGCAGATGAAGAGCAGCTTCGAATGATAGGATATTTATTTGTATATATGAATCAGTCTATTTTTGGTAAAAATAATACTTTACAGGATTCCGTTGAAAAATTGATTCAGATGTTGGAAAAGAATGGATTAAAAGAAATTTTCCAGAATAAAAAAATACCATGTAATTTAGCAA
>JAIEEY010000425.1 GCA_029067205.1 Lachnospiraceae bacterium | reverse complement strand
CCACATCATCTTGCAACATATAGCTCTGATGTAGCACATATTTCCCATCTTTCAGATAGTAAATCTCAACTGATCCTTGTGGTGATACAATCCAGTATTCTTCAACGCCCGCCTGTTCATATATATCTTTCTTTTCCGTCCTATCCTTTTTCGCTGTAGAAGGACTTAATGTTTCAACAATAAACTTTGGTACCCCACTATAAAAACTTCCTTTAAGATGTTTTCTGTCGCACACGATCATGATATCTGGACATAAATAATCATCATTAATATCTGGATGGTATTTAAAGTCCAAATTCTCCATAAATACAAGGCATAAACTATCTTTCAAATTATATTTTATTATTGTATTGATATTATTATTGATTATGCCGTGTCGAAATCCCGGTGTTGGAGACATGTCGTATATTACACCATTTATTTTCTCATCTTTTTTTCGTTCAAATTCTGCTAATCTCATTTTACCACATCCTTTCTTACATTAAATTATAACATGACCTAATAAATAGAAAAAGAATTATTTTTTATCAAATAGTTCTTTCATTTGACACTATCCAGCAATTCTAATCCATCTAAGGAACTGTCAAGAATTACAACATTCAGCAGAGTTATATCCTTGCGAAATTAATTCGTCCCTAGAACCAATAAAAACAGATTTATCCAAAATTATTCACGGAGCACCAGCTAAAGCCCGAGTGTTAAATCGCCTCCATCAAAACTAATTTTAATCCGGGTATTGCTTTCTAAGCTTACAGTGCTTATAATGTCCATAGAGAAACCTTCTTTCTTTGGTATTTATTTTGATTGTATACCTTAATTTTACCATAGAAAGAGGTCTTTTTCTATTCACTAAATAAGTGAATTGCAGTATTCAGTTAAAATACAGCAACTATGTGGCTTACAACTACATTTACTAGGATTTGGTGAATAATTCAGGTTTATATAGAAAGAAGGCTCAACATTATGAAAAATTACGATGAAATAAGGAATCACTTTTATGGAACACTTGGCTTTATACAACTGCTTGATATGAAAATCACAGAACTTGCAGAAGGATACTGCAAAGGGGAAATGCCCCTGCGTCCTGAGATTTTAAACCCTCTCGGCACTGTACATGGCGGCTGCACCTTTGCGCTTGCCGACACGATCGGCGGCAGCGCTGCACTTACACATGGCAACAGTGTGGTGACGGTCGACAGTAATATTCATTATCTCGCACCTGCGTGCGATACGGAAAAACTGATTGCTGAGGCTAAAGAAATCAAATATGGCGCCACCATCGCAGTCTATGAAGTAAATGTTTACAAAGCAGACGGCACAATGGTCGCCACCTCCACACAATCCTACTTTATCGTATCCGATAAAAATAGGGACAAAAGCAAAAGCGAGTAGTTTCCTACCCGCTGTGCTTTTGACTTTATTTACTTATAAAGATCTCTCTTATCGACAACGCGGACTGCCTTGCCTTCACTTCTGGTTATTGTCTTGGGTTCTATAATCTTTACGTCCACCTTGATGCCAAGCATTGACTTTAATCCTGCCACAATCACTTTCTCACGCTCTGCCGTATTAAAATCTGCATCTGCTGCCATCTCCGGCGTTTTTTCCACCTGAACCTCTATCGTATCATTGTTTCCTATACGGTCAACTACGATCTGATAATTCGCCTCATAACCCTTGTTTAGCAGAACTGTCTCAATCTGTGACGGCCATACATTGACACCCTTTACTACCATCATATCATCACTTCTTCCCATCGGCTTGTGCATGCGAATATGTGTGCGCCCACAGGAACATTTCTTTCTGGTCAGGTAGCAAAGGTCACGTGTCCGATATCTCAAGAGTGGGAATGCCTTTTTTGTAATACAAGTAAACACCAGCTCCCCGACCTCTCCCTCTGGAAGCACTTCTCCCGTATCAGGATTGATGATTTCAGGAATAAAATGATCTTCCTGTATATGCATGCCCTGCTGCTCTTCACATTCAAAAGAAACACCTGGTCCCGAAATCTCAGTCAACCCGTAAATATCATATGCTTTGATTCCAAGCGATTTCTCGATATTCCTGCGCATTTCCTCCGTCCAAGGCTCTGCGCCAAAGATACCAGCTTTTAACTTAATCTGATCCTTTAGTCCTCTCTCATTGATTGCCTCCCCAAGATTCGCCGCATAGGACGGCGTACAGCAGAGAATCGTGGAGCCAAGATCAGTCATAAACTGCAGCTGACGCTCTGTATTTCCAGAAGACATAGGCAGCGTCAGGCAGCCTACCTTGTGCGAACCGCCATTCAACCCCGGACCTCCTGTAAAGAGCCCGTATCCATAGCAGACATGACATACATCGTCCTTGGTGCCGCCTGCCGCAACGATTGCCCGCGCACAGCATTCCTCCCACACATCGATATCCTCCTGTGTGTAAAATGCCACCACGCGGCGTCCAGTCGTACCACTCGTCGACTGAATGCGCACACAGTCCGATAATGGCACGCCCAACAGTCCATATGGATACTGATCGCGCAGATCATCTTTATTGATAAATGGAAGTTTATGTAAATCCTCTATTCCCCTCACATCATCTGGTTTTACACCCGCTTCATCCATTTTGTCATGATAAAATTTTACATTGTCGTATACGAATTTTACCTGTTCTGCCAGACGCTCG
The DNA here is from genome assembly GCA_029067205.1 of Lachnospiraceae bacterium. Taxonomy (GTDB): domain Bacteria; phylum Bacillota; class Clostridia; order Lachnospirales; family Lachnospiraceae; genus COE1. The sequence goes on along the minus strand of JAIEEY010000425.1, from coordinate 250 downwards.
CTCTGAAAAGCCTGAATCTGCTCTACTGGCATTGTTTCAATTTCCGCTTGATAATAATTTGCCATGAATAAATCTCCTTCGCTTTCCTTGTTTAAAGTTGTACACTTTTAAAGTCTACCATACTTTCTGCAAAATGTTAACCCATTTTATACAATTATGATAGTTTCTTTTTTGTAAAATTCGTTTTATACTGGTAATATATCAAAATTAAGGCAAAAAGGAGTTATATTTTTATGAACTACACCAACCC
>JAIEEY010000424.1 GCA_029067205.1 Lachnospiraceae bacterium | reverse complement strand
TAGTGCGTAGGATTGACGATTTGGGACGCGTTGTCATACCAAAAGAAATAAGAAGAACTTTGAGGATAAGGGAATCGGATCCGCTAGAGATCTTTACGGATCACGAGGGAGCCATTATTCTAAAAAAATACTCACCCATCGGTGAGCTTGGAAGCTTTGCGAAACAGTATGCGGAAAGTCTCTCACAGGTGTCAGGTCATCTGGCCCTGATCGCGGATCGGGATCAGATCATAGCCGCGGCAGGCAGCAACAGCAAGCAAGTGCTTGGCAAGTCTGTCAGCAAGGCACTGGAGGAAAAGATGAATTCACGTGAGACAGTGTGCACTTCGCGCAGCGATAAAGATTATGTGTCTGTGACTGAGGATGAATCTGAGGAATATCAGCACGAGGTAATCATACCAATCATCACACAGGGTGATGTGATTGGTGCTGTCGTACTCTTGTCCGCCAAGGCAGGCGACGAGATGAATGAGGTGGAAATGAAGCTTGCCCAATCAGCAGCTGGATTTCTCGGCAAACAGATGGAACAATAATATAATTCAAAAAGAAAAAGGACAGCGCTGCTGTCCTTTTTCTTTTTAGCAAAATGTAATTATACATTTTTAAACCGCCCGACTTCATTGCTCAACTGCTCCGAAATCTCCTGATTTCCAATTGTCTGCTTCTGGATCTGTGTCATGGCAGTCACGAGACTCACCGCACTCTCTGCTACATTGGTAACACCCTTTGCATTCTCGTCAACTGCAATAGATATGTCATTGAGTCCGGTTGTCATGGCACTGATCGTATCCTTGATCTCACCTGTATTTCTTGAGAACTCCTCGATCAGATTGTTCATACTGTCAGCATCACGTTCATACTTTTCCACTACCACTACAAACTCATCGTAATCCTGCAGAACCTTCTCGTTCACAAACTGAAGCATTGTCTCTGCGTTGCCCGCAAGTTTCTCCACTGCACTGATCACCAGATTACTGATATTCTGGATATTATTTGCCGTATTGGCACTGCTGTCAGCCAATGCCCTGATCTCATCTGCAACGACTGCAAATCCCTTTCCTGCCTCACCAGCCCTTGCCGCCTCGATGGACGCATTCAGCGAAAGCAGGTTGGTCTGACTCGTAATGTCCAGTATCTCCCCAGTCAGCTGCTTAATCTTCTCCACACTTCTGCTCTCCTCAAGCGCCGAGTTAAGCATCTCACGGATCTCCATGATTTTGCCGCTTGTCGTATTCTTACCCTCGATGGTGTTCTGATGCATTCTTCCAGCACGCCGCTTGATCTTCTGCACCAGTTCCACTCCTTCACCGACACTGTTGTTCATATTCTGCACTTCCTGAAGTACCGTATCGCTTCCCTCTGCAATCTGACCAATTGTTGCTGCGATCTCCTCCATGCTCGCCGACATTTCCTCCATCGTAGCAGATATATTTCCGGCATTTTCATTAGAATCATTGATTTCGACTGCGACCGCCTCAGCAGACGTCATCAGCTCTTCAGACTGTTCCTTTAAGGTGCGCATCAATACCTGCAGTTTTTCCACAAAACTGTTGATCCCCTTTGCCATCTGCCCGACTTCATCAGAAGTGTTCGCAGGAACGCGCAGCGTAAGATCTCCCTCTCCCCTCTCAATCTTATCCATGATCTCATCAAGCACTTTGCCCGACTTTCTTGCCGGACTTGCAATCGTATTGGTTACGATAATTATCACCAGCACTAAGATAATTACAAACACTATCATAAGAATATAGTTTAACAATTGCGTGTTCCTGATCTTGTTCATACTGTCCTGTGCGGTGAATGCGATTCTCTCATCAAACTGTTCTTCAAATACACTTCCTGTCTCATCTACCGGCGCACGTCTTGCCTTAATCTCATCCACTTTGGCACGGACTGTTTCTACATCGCCCGCCATTGCAGCATCGTATATTTCAGCTCCAAAATCACAGAAGATCAATTCTTCAGCCTTCCATGCCGCAAAAGCCTCTTGAATTCCGCTGTTATTTGTCTGTGCACAGAGTACTTCCATATCAGACATATAAGTACGCATATTCTCAATCGCGATACTAAGTTTTTCCTTTACAACAGGTCCTTCTTCAGTTCCTTCCCTCAGATAACTTAAATTTCCGTAGAGCTGAATCTGCTGGAATGCCGTTGAGACAGCTCCCTGCCGCTCTTCAAGCGCTATATACGTATTGGTAAGCTCCCTGTTGATATCACCTATGGCTCCCAATCGCTTTACATTCACCAAAATAGCTGCGACGAATATCAGTGTCAATATCGTCAGCATCGAAAATACCTTCATTCCAATTGTTTTTCTCATCACTCTTCCCCCTTTTCATCTGTTATTTGCATTTGCAATAATATTGTATTTGTATATTAAGTCACCCACAAAAATAATTATTGTCAAAATGTATAAATAAATTATAAAATAATATCGACATACTGTCAATGTGCATCAAAAAAAGAATGCTATTTCTAACACTCTTTCTCTTCATTTAGGAACTGTAAAGAAATAACATGTGCAACTTGCGCAGGATATTTCTTCGAGGGTGCATGTCAATAAACGTAGGCGTAGCGGGCTACGCTGAGGCTTTTTGATATGTGCAATCGGAGAAATAGACAAGTCAAGGTGCATAAGTTATTTTTTACAGTTCCTTATCCTCTATCTGTAATGATTCTGCTGATATCCGCCAGCGAATCAGCCACCGCATACAACAGCGGACTGACTTCCTCGTCAGGCTGCGTCAGATCGGGAACCATCACTGGCTTACACCCCGCTGCATATGCTGATCGGATACCATTAGGCGAATCTTCCACCGCGATACAGTCTGACGGTTTCTCTCCAATCTGCTCACAGGCATAGAGATACACATCGGGCGCTGGCTTTCCTTGCGCCACCTGCTTCGCACTCACGATTTTATCAAACTGATCTTGCACACCTATTTTTTCAAGATGCTGCAGTGTGAGCTCAATCGGCGTTGCTGTCGCCACTGCTGCCTTAATGCTATTCTCATGCAAAAAAGACAGTATTTCGTCAATACCAGGCTTTTTCTCCAGACCATATTTTTCAAGCCGCTCCGCCACAAGTCGGCGCCTGGCCTCACGTATGGCATAATAGTCAAAACCCGCTCCAAAGATGTCCTTCATCATCTCAGAGGCAAGCCTTGCATCGCAGCTGCGAAGCATCAGCGCATGTTCCCTCTTGAAGCCGTCAAATCCCGCCATGCGTGCTGCCTCACACCATGCTGCATTGTAATGCTTTTCCGTATCAATGAGTACTCCATCCATGTCAAATATTACTGCCTTGATCTTATTTTCCCTCATTTAACCAACCCTTATATTATGCGCGGACCGCATAAAGAATTTTCTCCTTGGGCACTTCCTGATTCTGCTGAATCAGGTTTAACAGCGTGATGTAATTCTTGATCATGTCACGCGCAGTATTTTCCTCGCCATCTAAATTCTTCCCATACTGCTGCTTCAAGAAATAAATGTAATCATCATGCTCAAGCTTTGGAGTGTATTCGTACAAAATCCCATGTATGTTTGCAAGCTTCTCCAACAGCACATACATCTCACCCGGATTTAGTACAGACAATTTGATCACAGGAGATGCCATATCCCTCATTTTCACGACACCCTCCTGCTCAAAGTCGGATTCTGCAAGCCTTGAACGCAGTGGTTCAAAGCTGAACACTCCTCTCACAGGATCCTCCATAGCTTCCTTTGTGACACTCATAATGATACCCAGATAGGAAGCCTTTCCCTGCAGTGCATCATTGTAGATCGACAGGAGCTTGTTATAATTGTATTCCCTGCCCACACGGCTTGGAATCTCATACAGCGTTGAGAGCTCATCCATACACACATAGAGCCCCGCATAGCCCGCCTTTACCACAAAATCCGCAAACAACTTGATAAAATCATACCAGTTATCATCGGTAATGATCAGATTCACCCCTAAATCTGTCTTAGCTTCTGTTCTGGTCCTGTACTCCCCACAGAGCCATCGCAGAGCCTTTTTCTGCAGCTCTACATCACCTTTCCGGTATCCTTTATAATAGGAAGCAAGCACTTTACCGAAATCAAAACCGTTAACGCGCTCCTCCATCGAGGAGGTGATCTTATAGATCTTCTGACTGACTCTTACATCGAAAACCTCATGCCCTGGTACAAGTCCCTCAAATTGTACCACTTCGTTTTCGAGTGTGCCGATCCACTTGTCAAGAATGAGCTGCAATGCGCCGTTATCTGGACTCGCATGCGTAGCCATGTTTCTGATCAATTCCCGATATGTCGCAAGTCCCTGCCCCTTATTTCCGACAAATCTTTTGTCCACAGAGAGCTCCACATCTGTAACAACGAAGTTCTTCTCCATCACATGATTTCTGAGTGCATGCATGAGAAAGGTCTTACCGCTTCCGTACTTCCCCTCAATAAAACGAAACGCTGCCCCTCCCTGCTCGATGATGGATATGTCCTGCAATAGTGCCTGAATCTCACTCTTTCTCCCTACTGTAATGTACTCAAGCCCTATCCTTGGAACGACTCCGCTTTTTAAGGAATTTAAAACTGTGGCTGCTGTTGTCCTCGATATCCCGTTGTCCATACAACCCATTCCTCCCCTTACTGCTGTGTGCTTTTGGAAACTCCCCTGTCCCTCCACACTCTATGTAAAAAAATCGAACATTCGATTCTCTTACCGATGTTATACTACTTTGAGCTGTGACTGTACGAAATCTGCATCTGCCCTGATCCGATCGAGATTCTCAAGGCTGAACTCAAATGCAAAGGACTCTTTCTCATTGTCCTTGTTCAACTGCTCAAATGCTTTCTCGATCATAATCATACGCTTCTGATGAAAAAGCATCGCGTAAATCCGCTTATGAATCTGCTGCGTTGTCTTACCTGAATCTGCGTCATAATCCATCACCTCGATCAGGCGGTCCGCATCATATGGATAGAAATCGGTTGAACACGTCCTGCTTGATTTTCCTATTGGTATATACGTTCCCATAGACAACTCACCATTGCACAGATAGACCATCAGTATCGGTCTCTGCAGCAATCCAGAAAACACATCCGTGAGCAGATCCGGATCGATCTTTCTCTTGAGATTCACCTCAAACACTGACAATCCCTGCTCCCTGACGAGCTCCCTCATATCCTTAATTCCTCCTTTGTCCACCAGATGATAACTCCATTCAACGCTCTCGATCTCAGTTTCAAAGATGCGGCGGCATTTCAGATTGTCAATTTTCTGGAATAACGCGTCAAGCGGCATTCCCTTATCAACTTTGTACTGCTTTGGAATATTATATCTTCCCTCGCTCATACGAATCCTCCACCTTTACACTTAGGAACTGTCGCAGTTCCTTGCATTTTTCAAATCGTCAACATTTTATGTCAATCAATTCTAGACTATTATAATATACTATTTGAATAATTTCTACAATTTATTTAATTTTTTTTAATTTTGTGAAAAATGTTGTGTTATCAAGGAAAATCAGGACTGAAAAAAGGAGAAAAATTGTCACATTACACAGTTTTTCTCCTCTTTTTAAACAAACGTATTTCTATTGCTTTTCAATGACTTTCTGGCTCGCCCATCCAGTCATAATCCTATCCATATCGAGATAAATCTCATACCAGATTGTACCATGATCTGCATGTTCTTCCCTTCCTGTTCCTACAAAGACAGCTCCTTGTTGTGTAGTTGTCAAGACCTCATATCCTGCCCCTGTCCTGAACAGGTATTCGCATCACTGAACTGCTCTCTGGTATTTAAGAGATTTTCCAGCAGTTCCCCAATCTTTTCCATTGAAACCTCTTGTTGTACTTCTTATTATTTATCCTTTTGATATGTCATCCAGCTCTTTCTGCAGTCTTGCAAGGTCTTCCCGGATCGCAATATGCTGCGGACATGCCTGCTCACATTTTCCACACTTGACACAGTTAGATGCCTTTTGCGAATCCTCCATCCATATTGTCCAGTTCCGTTTCGTGTCATTGACGTTCTCATAAATATGGTACTGGTTCCAGATGCCAAAGCACCGCGGAATATCGACGCCCGCCGGGCAGGGCATACAGTAACGGCATCCCGTGCAGCCATTCTGCACCCTTCCGCGCAATGCATCCGCCGCCTTTTCAATAATCTCCCGCTCCGCATCACTCAGCGGCTCAAAATTGGTAAAAGTTGATAAGTTATCCTCCACCTGCTCCATAGTTGACATACCGCTCAGAACTACCTTCACATTGTCAAAACTTCCCACATAACGCAGAGCCCATGAGGAAGTGGACGCCTGTGGCCTCACCTTCTTAAACAGCTCATCAATTCCCTCCGATGGAAGCTTTGCCAGCAAACCGCCCTTTACAGGCTCCATGATCACCAAGGGAATGCCAAGTTTCCCAGCAAGCTCCACGCCTTTGAGCGTCGCCTGTGTGTCTTTGTCCATATAGTTTAGCTGAATCTGGCAGAAATCCCACTTGTATGAAGTGATGATTTCCTCAAACGCCTCATAATCGTCATGGAATGAAAAGCCGAGATATTTTATTTTTCCGTCTGCGCGAAGCCTTTCGCAATATCCAAGGATATCAAGCTCCTTCACAAATTTCCAACGCTCACCGTTCAGCGCGTGCATCAGGTAAAAATCAACGTAATCTTTCTGCAGGCGCCCTAACTGCTCCTGAAAAATCCGCTCTACATCAGCAATCGTCTCTACAGCCCAAATTGGAAGTTTCGTCGCAAGATAATACGAATCCCTCGGATAACGCGCAAGCGCCTTTCCAGTGACAATCTCGCTCTTTCCATCGTGGTACGGATATGCTGTGTCAAAATATGTAACGCCTGACTGATACGCCCGATCAATCATGGCAAGGGCTTCCTCCTCATTGATACTGCCATCCGCATCGGTAGGAAACCGCATACAGCCAAAACCCAGCAACGATGTGCTGATTCCCAAATTTTCCATTTTTCTGTACTCCATAACAAGTCCTCCTTTACCATTCTCATATGCTGTTTCTACAGGCTTAGTTGTCATACAGCACTGCCATGTCCTCCAGCATCTTGCCTGTATGTGCCATCATAAGCTCTGCCTCTTTCTCTATTAAACCATATTTTTTGTATTTTAGCACGAAATTTGGCGTCCCTTTTGCAGAAAATTCCAAAACACCCTTATATTTTGCCATCAGATTGGGAAGCCGCTCAACATGAACGGGCGCATAGGGCTCCATGAATAATGTAATCTGCCCTACCTTTCCCTTGATCTCTGTCACATACCGCTTGTGTGCTGTTACTCGTATTAAGGATATCTGTATCAGATTCTCAACGGATTTGGGCACATTTCCGAAGCGGTCCTTCAGTTCCTTTCTCATGTCATCGCATTCTGCCTCGTTCTCAAGACTTGCGATGCGCTTGTAAATATCAAGCTTCTGGACTTCATTCACAATATACTCTGGCGGAATAAAGGCATCGACATCCATATCGACATAGGTGCCAAAATCCGCATCCACCTTTTTGGTTCCCTTCAAAGTCTTGACCGCCTCATTGAGCATTTTGCAGTAAAGATCATAACCGACTGCCTCCATATGTCCATGCTGCCGCTCTCCCAAAAGATTTCCTGCCCCTCTGATTTCAAGGTCTCTCATGGCGATCTTGAAACCGCTTCCCAGATCTGTAAATTCCCGGATTGCCTGCAGACGCTTTTCTGCCACTTCCTTGAGCATTTTGTCTTTTTTGTACATCAGAAACGCATACGAAGTGCGGTTTGAACGCCCCACGCGTCCGCGCAGCTGATAGAGCTGTGACAACCCCATCGCATCGGAATCGTGGATAATCATGGTGTTGACATTCGAGATATCCAGTCCTGTCTCGATGATCGTTGTCGCCACCAGCACGTCAATCTCGCCATTGATGAACTGAAACATGATTTTCTCGAGTTCATGCTCCTTCATCTGCCCGTGGGCAAATGCCACTGCCGCCTCCGGCACGAGGCGCGCGACCTGATTGGTGATCTCTTCTATGTTATTGACGCGGTTGTACACATAATACACCTGGCCCTGCCTGGACAGCTCGCGCACAATCGCCTCACGCACCATCTCCTCATTGTACTCCATGACATAGGTCTGTATCGGCTGGCGCTCCCCCGGCGCTTCCTCTAAGACACTCATATCGCGGATTCCCACAAGACTCATATGCAGTGTCCGCGGAATCGGCGTCGCTGTCAGTGTCAGCACATCCACATCTTCCTTGACCTGCTTGATCTTCTCCTTGTGCCGCACGCCGAAACGCTGCTCCTCATCAACGATCAAAAGTCCCAGATCCTTGTACTGCACGTCTGCGGACAACAGTCTGTGCGTGCCGATGACGATATCCACCAGACCTTTTTTCAGTCCTTCAATCGTCTTCTTCATCTCGCCTGCCGTCCGAAACCGCGACAGCATTTCCACGCGCACCGGAAAATCTTTCATGCGCTGCAGGAATGTGTTGTAGTGCTGCTGTGCCAGGATCGTTGTGGGCACAAGATATGCGACCTGCTTGCCGTCCTGAACCGCTTTGAATGCAGCGCGGATCGCGATCTCTGTCTTTCCGTACCCCACATCACCGCAGATCAGACGGTCCATGATGCGCGGGCTCTCCATATCGCTCTTGGTCGCCTCGATGGCAAGCAGCTGGTCGCCTGTCTCCTCAAACGGAAACATCTCCTCAAACTCCTGCTGCCACACGGTATCTTTGCTAAAGACAAATCCCTGCTTCTGCTGCCGGACTGCGTACAGTTCCACGAGGTCTTTTGCGACTTCATTGACAGCGGTCTTTACTCTCGACTTTGTCTTTACCCACTCCTGCGTGCCAAGCTTGTTTAATTTAGGCTTTTTTGCCGCGTCGGACGATGCGTACTTCTGGATCACGTCAAGCCCCGTCGCAAGGACGTAAAGATTGCCGCCGTCGCGGTACTCAATCTTGATGTAATCCTTTACAACCTTGTCTACCTCAACCTTCTCAATCCCCTTGTAGACACCGAGACCATGATTTTCATGGACAACATAATCCCCGACCTTTAAGTCCGAAAAATTCTGGATCTTCTGTCCCTCATAAGTCTTTTTCTTCTTTTTGCGCTGCTGCTTTCCAAAAATATCTGTCTCGGATATCACGACAAACTTTAACAGCGGATACTCAAATCCCTTCAGAACAGAGCCGTGGTAGGTCATAATCTCCCCCGGCTGCAGGATTCTGTCCGAATCTTCTGAATAAAAGGCGAGAAGTCCCTCATCCATGAGGTCTGTGGCAAGACGTTTTGCACGCGTCGCCGACGCAGACAGCAAAAGAACCCTGTACCCCTGCTTCTTAAAATGTTTTAAGTCCTTCACAAGCTCTGCAAAACTATTATTATAAGAAGAGATATTTCTGGTATTGACGGCAAAACGGTCTGCAAACTTGATGCCAAAGCCTTTGAACTCCATGGTGGAAAGTGCAAGAATACGCTGATCTTCCAGCTTTGCCATCGTCTCCTGCACCGAAAAAAGCACATCCATCTGTCTGGACAGAATATATCCCTTCTCCACCCTGTTTGCCATACTCTCCCGAAACTCCAGTTCCACAGCCCTTGCGTGCTCCTCGATGCGGAGCGGTTCATCGAGATAGATGCAGCATCTCCGGTTCTGAAAAAAGTCGGTAAAGGATATTGTGTCTTCATAGAAATAATTGATATAACTGTCGAGATTGACAAGACTCTGAAACTGCATCACCTGTTCCCACAAGTCCCTCACGGCCGTCTCGAGCCTGTGCGCCTCATCCGGCTTTGTCTGTTCCCGGAAACGCTTCGCCTGCGCCTTACAATCCATCTCAATCTTATGAAAACCTGCGTCGAGTACAGACTGTGACAAGATCAGCTCTGCTGCCGGATAAATTGACACTTGTGTCATATTTTCCTCGATGGATCGCTGGCTCAAGACATCAAACGTGCGGATCGACTCAATCTCGTCCCCCCACAGTTCAATGCGCACAGGATTCTCCGAGGTCAGGTCGAAAATGTCAACGATCCCACCGCGTATCGAGAACTGTCCCGGCGCCTCCACCTGATAATTTTTCTCATACCCCATCGCAACAAGTTTCCGCGCAAGTACCTGTTCCTCGACAATGCTGTCCCTGCCGATGCAGATGATATTGTCCTTTAGTACTGACAGCGGTATCTGATGCGCCATCAGGGCAGCAAAGGTCGTGACGATCGTGACCGGATTTCCCTCCAGGAGTCTGCGCTGTACCTCAATACGCTCTTTTACAAGCTGATTGCCGTGCACGTCCGCCTGATAAAATATCAAGTCTTTTGCCGGATAGAAATACGACTCACGGCAGTACAGACGACAGTCTTCCAGAAGTTCCCTCGCCTTGATATCACTGTAGGTCACGATCAGTTTCACATCATAGTCACTGTCTGTGCCAAATATCATATGAAGCTTCTGGGAATCCACGCATCCGCTTATGCTCGCCATTCCGTTCTTTTTATCCAATGCTTTTGTAATCCCCTCATATTCGCCGAGCTCCCTGAGCGGTGCTAACAATGTGTTCACAATTGGTTGTCCTCCATATCTACACTATATTATCAATACCTTAACGGTTCGTCATGTAAACTGATTCATTCAAAAGACGCTGCACTCTTCCTCACATTATATCTGTTCATTGCCATGTCAACCTCGTCCTCAAGCATCAGATTCACTGCCCCATCCACTTTTTCCAGACTATCCTTCATCACTTCCAGCTCTTCCTTGCTGAAATGGCCAAGCACATAGTCGGCCAGATCATATCCCTTTGGTTTCTCACCGACACCGATCTTAATGCGCAGGAACGTGTCTTGTCCCAGATTTGCAATAATGTTCTTGATACCATTGTGTCCGCCCGCGCTGCCCTTCTTGCGAATACGCAGCTGCCCGACATCGAGACTGATGTCGTCATAGATCACAATGAGCTCGCTCGCCGCGTCTACCTTATAATAATCTATGACGGTCTTTATCGCCTCACCACTCAAATTCATATATGTTAAAGGTTTCACAAGCACTACCTTCGTGCCATTGATTATTCCTTTTCCGATCAGCGCCTTATGCTTGCAGTCCATCACACTGATATTGTACTTGTCCGCAAGCGCGTCAACTGCCATAAAACCTATATTGTGTCTTGTATTCTCGTACTCCCTCGTGGGATTCCCCAGTCCTGCTATGATAACCATCTCAATCTTTACTCCTATTTCATTTATCATTATCCTGTGAAAAAGCCCTCTCTTGCCGTACTATACAAATAGCAAAAGAGGACTTCGTATCATTCTATATAATACCTCAATACATAAAAGTTGGACACCATATCACCCTGTATGGAACGCTTTCCATCACTGCTACCCTAATATCCACATTATCATTCTCACCTGACGATACTATCATACATTCATTCGTATTGATATATACACCATAACCTCCCGCATCGTTATAAAATATACTAAATTCTCCCAGTGCAGTATCGCACCGTGTCCCAGATTCATGACTATTATCCAATATCGTCACAGTTTCTCCCATATTTCTTAATGCTATAAAATCTGTATGTCTGGACACAGCATCTGTATCAACGCCAAGTCCCTCGAGTGATGCCTTGAATCTTTCCTCTTCTATAATGTCATGATTCAAAATTTCTATCAAAAGATCATATCCATTCTTCTCAAGCTCCTTACGCCATGTATCGATCTCCCCCTGTTCAACAGCTCTTGACCACATGACATACTCCCTTGTAAAGTCAAATTCCGAAACCGCCTCCCCATTTCTAAACACAAGGTTGAATGAGGATTTTTTATCCATTTCGCACCACAGTATGCCATCCACATATAACAGTTTTTGCCCTGTCTCAATGTTCTCTTCTATCCCGATATGTCCTATACATGTGTCAATACCGTCCATGAAATTATCTGTGAGGTAATATTCAATCCTTTTTTCCCCGCCATCGATGGCTACCATGTTTGTTCCGTCTCTAAGTCTTTCCACATCAATGCCGACATATTCAAGAAATTCCCCATAATCATCGCCTTCATTCAACACATCCCCGCTAGATATAAGAATAAAATCGGACTTTAGAAAATCCTTATACTGCAGACTTCTTAAAATATACATATTATCAGCACGACCATCTGCCACAGCATCCTCAACACGTGCATAATAAGCATCCATTTCATCTAGTCTTTCTGCAATATAACGCCTGAAATCTGCAAGTTTTCTATCTGCATCCTGATAACTCCCTTCTGGCCATCGCTCCCTATCCCTGACATATGCGCCTGACATATAGATATCATCCTCAAGCACATCCAGCATCCTATTCAGACTTTCTTCTGACCACCTCCCCTGTCGGAATCTTTTGTATTTTTCCAATATCAAACTCCAGATTCTGTCATCACCATCTAAAATAATCGCCGGCAGGTTTCCAAGTCCCATTACTACATTCTGACTGCTCTTTATACCATATGGCTCGATCATATTTGTCTCCATATCTCCAGTCCACTCCTGTCCCCACGTAACATCCATATCCCATGGGGTGTAGAGCACCGTTTCCTTACCATCCATGTTGTGAAATGAAAGAAACATATTTTTTATTGAGTGACTGTCAATCGCACCAACATGATCGATTCCTTGTATCAGATTTATAAAGAGATACATATCAATTGCATTATCAATATCAATACCCGCATACATTTCCTCTGGACACATCTGCTGAGAATGGAGTGTAGCATAATACCTTTTGATCGGCTCCCACTCATCCCCGCCGTCCGCCGCCGTCTCATACCCATCGACCGAAGCATTTGGATTAGACAAAATCTTATCCTCCGTGTCCCATGTCCCTTTTTTGTATAAGCGCTCACCTTCTGTCATATCTATGCCTAGCTGACGCTCATCGACAGGATACCCTAGCGCATAAAGTCCCCAGTACTGATTATTGATAAAAAGTTCAAGATATCTGTATTCCATCCCATTGTCAATGCCAAGTGCATTGTCACCTGCGCAGGTATCTTTCCACAGATTTGATGAAAAGACATTCCTTACTTTTTCCTGATCATTATATGCCGCATACAAAATCCAGTCATCATCCTGACGCATCCCGAGAAGCGAAACTCTGTTCTGCCGCACATTGCCCGCAAGCGACTCCTGTGTGAGTGATATCCGATATCCTTTTTTCGGATAGATTCTTGATGACTTTCCCCTTACAGAACCCCAACCGTCAGATTCAATCCATCGATTTCCCACCCCTCTGCGATTGTCAAACACAGTCATATGTACAGGAATTTTCTCATCACCAATCTCATCCCCGCATTCAAGATGCATGAGTGGCAATGTCGTACATATAATGTTGTACTCACTGTATGCATCTTCGCTGTACGCAACCATACAAAGCTTTCTTGATGTTCTAATCCCCTCCTCTGTGATCGGTGCATCAAGTACTGCAAGCGATATCTCCTGTCCATAAGATGTCTCTTTTTCTATATAAGGATCATAGGCCTCACTCTCACCTTCTATCATGGAATAAAAAAATGTATTTGCTGCTTTGTCATACATTAGCTTTTGCTCATCAAAGAAAAGAGCATCGATCAAAGCAGTATCACTCAAATGGCGGCTATCCACGATCTCTCCAAACTGTTCCTGATCAATTATAATTTCTGATAACCGGATCGGATGTCCCAGAAAGCTCGTTAAATATACGATCAGAGCCGCAGAAAGAATCACCAGTGACATCCCTATTCTTTTCTTCATACCCGGCCACCTATATCACATCTTCACTGTCATATTCAATGACAGAAAACTTCTCGATATCTAACCCTTTTAACCGTTCCATCAACACTTCCGGGTCTTTTATAGAAAACTCAATCACATAATTCATGCCTCTTTGCGTATAATTTCTGCTCTTGACGCGATATTTTGCTGTAACCTCCTTAATGTTATGCAAAATCTCCAAATCTTTTTCCGGTGCACACTGAAATACCAAAACAAACGGTCTTCCGCCTATTGTCACATAGTTCATGGCAATCATGACAATCGTTACGATCAGTGATGTAACAACTACTGTCTCATAAAGCTGACAGCCGCAAACAATACCAATATGTACTGACCACAACAGATATAACATATCTACAGGATCTTTTATCGCTGTCCTAAAACGCAGTATCGCAAGTGCGCCAATCGTTCCAAGTGTAATAACAATATTGGACTGCAGACACATGACAATCGTTGCAATAAAAAATGGTATCACGACAATACATATATTAAAAGACTTATTGTAAAACGCCCTGTGCGATACAAGCCTGTATACCAGAAGCTCATAAACCGCCATGACAAGAACCATCATAAGTACTGCAATAAGCTGTGCCGTACTCACTGCCTGATTCGTATATCCATTCACAATAGTTTCTATCGCTCTACCCAAAATGTTCATCCCTATTTCCTCCTGTGTTGTTCAGCCTCTTGCAGCATTCAATCTCAATCTTCCAAGATAATACTTTGAAAATGAAGACTGCTGCAGACATTTGTTTGATACTATGCTCTTAATATACCCAGGTAAAATATAATCGAATTTTACCTCAAGTACATGCTCTTGCTTTATCTGTATTGGATATCTCATATAGTCTCCTGACAAAAATTCTCCAATATCATCCGACACCGAAATATTTCTATCAATTGTAATCCTGATATTTGTTATATCCTCTACATAAGCAGAACGCTCATAGTCAATGATCACACGCGGCTCAAAAAGCCTTGTCATCATATGTACACAGAATTTTCTTAACAAAGGATTCTTTGTTTCCCAATAAATCTCATCAGCTCTTCCGTCCAGAAGCTTATTATAGATATCGTCTGTGATATATGTGCTGTCTTTATGACAGCGCCCATTCAATTTCTCCTTTCGTTCAAGTTTTAGCACACTAGATTCATGTTCATAATAGCGTATCCT
Organism: Lachnospiraceae bacterium; assembly: GCA_029067205.1. GTDB lineage: Bacteria > Bacillota > Clostridia > Lachnospirales > Lachnospiraceae > COE1. Next base: position 5,885 of record JAIEEY010000424.1, on the reverse strand, counting down.
ATACTTCGATCTGTGTAATACCCCCCCCGAGGTATCATCTGCACAAGTATCCTTGTAATCATCAAAGTACAAACTATGTATCTCATACTTCCCAGACTGTCCACTATGAGAATCTAACTCCATAACAGCTGCAAGCCGATTCTCAATAACGGCCAAGTCTGTTTCCTGAACGCAGTACTTCCATTCATTTCTGTATTGTTTCATCTTTTTGTCTATCCTATTCCTTTTCCACATTTTCGAACATGTTCTTCTTGTAACAGCCAGCACGAATTGCATCTGTTGTTTTATCTATTTCATAATATTATCAACACAAAAATACTATCACAAATTAAATATGCAGTCAACCAAGTGTTTATTTTTCGATAAGCGGATGCAGGTTTTTCGTTACTGTTCACTCCCCCATCAAAGTAGTGGGAATCGAGTGCCAAAATGCTAAAGCTTTAGCTTTTTTGCTTTAGCTTTTTTGCTTTAGCTTTTTTGCTTTAGCTTTTTCCCTTTAGCATTTTGTGTGCATAAATGTTGCTGTTCACACCGAAAAAACGTATAAATATGCAAAACAAAGTAGGGGAGTGAACAGTAACGGTTTTTCTCATGTCTCAAATTTCTCAACCACTCCTTGAGCCCTCTTTCAAAATCTGCTCAATCACAACTTGATAGACTTTTTCAATACTTCTGTTACAATAAAAGTAACCTGTTTGACGCGCCTAGGAACTATTTATCATTGCAGCACACAGAAAGGATGAACACTGTTTAATATAACAAAAATCGAGAAAAAAATCTGCTCACTAAGAAAGGAACAGAACATGACACGGGTCGAAACGATCGTCAAGGACTCTGACCTGCTCAAATCTAAGAAGCACCACATTAATATAACCGCTTTTCTGCTCTACTTAAATGAGGACGATGTACGGGATCTTGCCCTCACAGCCTTTGAAGATGGAAAATCCGTCAAGATATTTCTTCCTTTTATGAATGAAAATGACATCATAACACCTGCCGAAAAAGCATTTGAAAAAGAACGGTCTGTCACACACTTTCTTCCTTATTATAGATAAAGATCAAATTCGAAAGCTGGCAGACAGATCACTCGAAAATGGCGTATCCATCAAGGCTTTCTTTCCCTTTCTGCACAAAAAGGACTTAAGAGAGCTCACCCCGAAATCCTTTGAAAAGGGCGAATCCATCAAGGCCTTTCTTCCATTTTTGAGCAAAAGTAACATTCAGAATTTTGTCTTCAAAGCCAACGAAGAAATTTAAACCCTTCCATTGAAAAAGCCATCCGCTATGAACGGATGGCTTTTTACCCACATTTTATACAATAATACTCTAAGAAACTACTTCCTCGTCTGGCTCTAAAAGTGCCTTCTCATAACTTTCGAGAATCGTCTTCTGGATTGTGTCTCTTGTGTTAGAATTGATTGGATGAGCGATATCTCTGTACTCACCGTCTGCAGATTTCTTGCTTGGCATCGCGATGAAAAGACCTTTTTCACCCTCGATGACCTTGATGTCATGAACTACAAATTCATCATCAAGTGTAATAGAAACTACTGCTTTCATTTTTCCCTCTTTTGTGATTTTTCGAACGCGAACATCTGTTATTCTCATTCTTTTGTCCCCCTTTTGCAAGTCATTAAATTCTTTTTGTTATAAAACATACCTCTCATTTTTCTCTACCACAACTTTGATGCCGGTCTCCCCGACGTGGTGTGAGTTTGCTCGAATAGTATCGCGGCTTTCTACTATACAATTTTCAATGTGGGTGTTATCGCCTAGATACACATCATTTAAAATGATGGAGTTTTTAATGGTACAGTTGTTGCCAACAAAAACCTCCTTGAACAGGATAGAATTCTCCACTGTTCCATTTACAATACATCCACTGGAAATCAGGCTGTTGCGAACCTGTGCTCCCGGATTGTACTTTGCAGGCGGCAAGTCGTCAACTTTGGAATATACGTCAGGATACTGCTTGAAGAAATAATCGCGGATGTCTTTCTTGAGGAAATCCATGTTGGTGCCATAGTAATCCTCAACTGTAGCGATATTTCTCCAATAAGACTCGATCTTGTAACCATATATCCGCTTTACGTCTTTATAGCGTATAAGGATGTCCTGCACGAGATCGTGCCTTCCCTCCTCGGCGCTCTTCTCAATCAGTTCGATGAGCTGTCTTCGTCTGATCACGTAGATGCCGCATGACACTGTCTTTGACCTCGCCACCATAGGCTTCTCCTCGAACTCTTCGATACGGCCGTCGTCATTCATTTTTACAACGCCGTAACGATCCACATCCGCATCATCTGGCATCTCCTTTACCACAACCGTGATGTCTGCCTTCTTTGCAATGTGATATTCCAACACTTTATTGAAATCCATCTTGTAGACACAGTCGCCTGTGGCGATGACTACATATGGCTCATGACTTCTCTTCAAAAATAAGAGATTCTGGTAAATACTGTCCGCTGTTCCCTGATACCAGTTGCTGTTGTCAGGTGTGACTGTCGGCGTAAAGGTATACAGACCTCCCTGCTTCCGTCCGAAATCCCACCACTTCGATGAACTCAGATGCTCATGAAGACTTCTCGAATTATACTGTGTGATTACCGCAACCTTCTGAATGTGTGAGTTGGACATATTACTCAATACAAAATCAATACTTCGATAACTGCCTGCAATCGGCATTGCTGAAATCGCTCTCTTGTGGGATAGTGCTCCCATCTTCCTGCTGTTTCCGCCAGCTAATACAATTCCTAATGCTCTCATTCTATATCTCCATTCTTATTATACCAGCAAATTATACCAGCAAATTTGAGCGTATGCTCAAATTTGCCGCACGAAAAAACTTTCGCATATGGTTTTTTCGTGCTAATCACCCACCTTTATCAATGTCTTACCGCTGTCCAGTACACCATTCGGATAATCGGAAGCCGCAGTCTCACCAAAAACAACTGCGTTTTTGCCGATCTTAACGTTAGCGGGAATGGTGGATTTCTCTCCGATCGTAACAAGCCCGCTGTTATAAATGTCAGGTCTTGTATCGTTTTCCTTCTCAGGAAGTGTGCCAAGCTGTGTTTCACTGCCCACACGTGAATACTCATCTATAATCGCCTTTTCAATTGTGCATCTGTCACCGATCTGTGTCTGGTTCATGATAATAGAATTGCGTACAACAGTTCCCTCGCCGATGACAACACCGCATCCAATGACCGAATTGTATACTTGTCCATAAATTTCAGACCCTTCACCGATGATGCTGCGCTCAACGACACTGTCAGCTGCGATATACTGGGGTGGCAGAACCTCGCTCTTTGTATAGATTTTCCAATATTCCTCATAGAGGTTAAATTCCGGTACAATGTCGATCAACTCCATGTTCGCTTCCCAGTAAGAACTCAATGTACCAACATCTTTCCAGTATCCGTTAAATTCGTAGCAATACATTGGGCAGCCCTTTTCATGGCAGTATGGAATGACATGTTTACCAAAATCAAGCGCGGGCTGGTCTGCTTTGGCGATCAGCGCCTCTTTGAGTGTTTTCCAATTAAATATGTAAATTCCCATGGAAGCCAGATTGCTTCTCGGGTTCTCCGGTTTCTCTTCAAAGTCTATGATCTTCTTATTCTCGTCTGTAATAACAATACCAAACCGCTTTGCTTCCTCAATCGGAACTGGCATTGATGCGATCGTCACTTCCGAACCGCTCTCCTTGTGGAAGTCGAGCATCACTTCGTAATCCATCTTGTAGATATGATCCCCTGAGAGAATCAGTACATAGTCCGGGTTGTAATTCTCCATGTACTCAAGATTTTGAAAAATGGCATTGGCAGTTCCGGTGTACCACTCGCTCTCACTGCTCTTCTCATAAGGCGGTAATACGGTCACGCCGCCGACATTGCGGTCCAGATCCCAAGGTATACCGATACCGATATGTGTATTCAGCTTCAACGGCTGATACTGTGTAAGCACTCCGACTGTGTCGATACCGGAATTAATACAGTTGCTCAGCGGAAAGTCGATGATTCGGTATTTCCCTCCAAAAGCAACAGCCGGTTTTGCCATTTTCGATGTCAGGACACCCAGTCTCGAACCCTGTCCACCTGCTAAAAGCATGGCAATCATTTCTTTTTTAATCATGTTGTCACCCCTACTTGCATAATAATGGGTTTCGCGTATTTCCGCATATAACAGACCCTGACTTATTATAACATACATCTTCGTTAAATGGAACAACTTTAGCATCATTCATACGAATATTTTCATACATTTTTCCATATATTTTTTCATACATTTTGACAAATCCATATTATTCTTTAGACTTTTATTACAGTCATGCCGCAGTGTGACACAGTAGTTTTAGAAAAAACTATGGAAAAGTTATTGTTTGAGGTGTATATTAATAGTAGTATAAAAATAGAATGAAACAAATGCATTTGGATTCAAAACATATCGTCTGCATGCATTTGAATAGAAGAAACAGGAAGGAACATAAAATCATGTATCAGATAAATTTCAACAATCCCATCCATGTGCATTTTATCGGAATCGGAGGAATCAGTATGTCTGGTCTTGCCCAGATTCTAATCGAGGCAGGTTTTACCGTCAGCGGCTCAGATTCAAAGAAATCCCCGCTCACGCAGCATCTCGTCTCCATGGGGGCAAAGATCAACTATCCGCAGATGGCAAGCAATATCAACGACTCCATCGACCTTGTCGTGTACACTGCCGCAATCGCACAAGACAACCCAGAATTTACCGCTGCTGCCGAAAAACAGATTCCCCTCATGACGCGCGCCGACCTGCTTGGACAGATCATGAAAAACTACAAGATGCCTATCGCAATCAGCGGCACACATGGAAAGACCACTACCACATCCATGGTATCTGAGGTGCTTCTTGCCGCTGACGCGGATCCCACCTTGTCCATCGGCGGAATCTTAAAGTCCATCGGCGGCAACATCCGTGTCGGCAGATCGGACTATTTTGTGACAGAGGCGTGTGAGTACACGAACTCCTTTTTGAGCTTCTTCCCCCGCATCAGCATCATCCTTAATATAGAAGAGGATCACATGGACTTTTTTAAAGATATCGACGACATCCGCCATTCTTTCAAACGATTTGCCAAGATTCTGCCTGATGACGGCTTTCTGATCATCAACAGTGGAATTGATCACGTTGAACAGCTTGTCGAGGGACTTGACTGCAAAGTCATCACCTTTGGCGCAGATCCTGCAGCCGACTACAGCTTTACCGATGCCGTCTACGACGAACTTGGACGCGCTTCTTACACCCTTGTCAAAAAAGGGCAGAAATGCAGCACTGTCAAACTTGGCGTCGTCGGCGAACACAATATCCTGAACTCCTTGTCTGTCATTGCCCTGATGGATATTCTTGGCTTTGACTCTGATATTGTACATAATGCCCTGTCCACTTTCGCCGGCACAGACAGACGCTTCGAGCTCAAGGGTGAAGTCGCAGGCATCAAGATTCTCGACGACTACGCGCACCACCCGACGGAAATAACCGCCACACTGAACGCAGCTGCAAACTATCCGCACAAGACATTGTGGTGCGTGTTCCAGCCGCATACTTATACACGCACGAAAGCGTTTTTAAAGGAATTTTCCCAGGCACTTTCGCTTGCGGACAAAGTTGTGCTGACAGACATCTACGCCGCGCGGGAGAAGAATACGATCGGTATCAGCTCCATTGATCTTCTTCATGAACTGGAAAAAACAGGAACAGAATGCTATTATTTCCAGAGTTTTGACGAGATTGAAAATTTTTTATTAAAAAATTGTATCAACGGCGACTTGTTGATAACTATGGGCGCCGGAGATGTCGTGAAAATCGGTGAAAGCCTGCTTGGAATTTAATTATCCACA
>JAIEEY010000423.1 GCA_029067205.1 Lachnospiraceae bacterium | reverse complement strand
TCTTAGGTGTGATCCAGTACGAGTCATCTAAGCAATCGGTAAGGCATTCTTTTCTCACTTCGCCAATGCAAACAATAATCAGTTCATCATCATATGCATTTACTTCAGCGCTTGTGAGTTCATTTGTGTTTTTCGGCATGATTCATTACCCCCTTTCTTTTAATACTTACTATAAATGAGCAAATCTGAGAATTGCACAAAAGAAATTGGTTTAAACCAACAAACATATGGAATGCTGTGATTTCATGCAAATTTTCAGTGCATTCCATGTGCATAATTCGTGCTTTTTTCAACATGTATAAATAAAATTTGGTAAATATTTCAAATTTGCTCATTTATAGATACTTATATAAACAATCCAATTGATTACTATAAATGAGCAAATTCAGAAAATTGCACAAAAAATCTAAGCTACCATAGCCCGGACTTCCTCAAAAAGGACATGCCTCGCTCCGCATTGATATATATATAACGGATCCGCTCCTCCTGAATGTGGCTGCAAATAAATGCATATCCGTCCTCAAAAGACATGGTTTCACCACAACCGGTACATGCAATCAGATGTGCCAGCGACATCAGCAGCCAATATCTACGGATCCCTTCCGCTGAACGGATCTGGTATCTGTCAAATGCCAGTTTGTTCTTTGACTGACGGAAAAATACTTCCACCGGCCATCGTTCCACATATTTGTCCAGAATCTCCTGGGTACTTAATGAAACATCTGTGCTGATGAAAGCCCACAGGGCTTTGGGAGTATGGAATGCATCCTTCGGATAAGTGATCAGTACCACTGCATTTTCAATACCATTAAGGTTTCCTTCATACCGGTAGACATAATATTCCCGGCTGTGAGCGGTCACAAAGCTGACAGCGGCATCTGTTTTCCGTATATGCAGGGCTAACTCACTGAGCTTCTGTTTTATGCCGTGGGAATACAGTATCCGGTTCGTCTTCATGACCCCAATTGTATAGAAGCCTTTTTTGATAAAAGCATCCATAATACTGCCGCATGTATACCAGCTGTCGCATAGGAAATAGGAGATCACTGGCGGCACAGGCAGTTCATCTGCGATCTCCTGCACAATCTTCACCTTTGACTTTGTCTTGTCATACATGACGATGGCATAATTGAGCACAATGTTATTGCAGGAGAGCATTACAGATACAGCCTGATGCCCATAATCCTGCTTTCCCTTAAGGTGGGACTGATGAAAATACGCATCTTCAATCGGATGCAGGGCCCGTGACGAAGGCTTTGTTTTGGAAGAGATGGTATCATCCACAATACAGAATACGGGTTTACCAGACTGCATGGCTTCTTTATAGATGAACTGTATGACAGTACTTTTGATTATATCTTCCAGTCCTGGATCATTCCATGTTCCTTTATTGAGGAAATGTGCAACCGTAGTACGATGACAGGGGCTGTATTTTTCGAAGTCAATGGTTTTTCCATGATATCCGAATGAAAAGACAGATATCAGTATGGCCATGATATGCTTCATGGTCGTCTGTGGAAAGATTTTGCATAAACTTAATTTTTTAAAGCAGTTGTAAAGCAGTTCAGAATGGTATATACTGTTTTCCATAAGGCATCATCCTTTGTAGGTTATTGTTTGTGTCAAAAACAGTATACACCCAAAAAGGCGTGATGTCTTTATTTTTCAGTCATTTAAGGAAACTTTGGTAAATTTTCAAATTTGCTCAATTATAGGAAAGATGTTATAGTATATCCTGCTGCCAAGGATTCAAATTTCTGTAGAAGACTTAGTCGTGGCATATTATGAACATTTATGGAGATAAGGGCTATGGGACAACAAATTATTAATGACCTGAACAATGTTACAATAGGGGGCAGCTATGTAGGGGGAAACAGTATTACGAACAATTATTATAACCAGCAAACTCAAAAGGATGTGAAGCAGGGGAATGACAAAACAATATTCCTCTCTTATAATTGGCACGATGGTGAAACTGCAGATAGAATTGATAAGTACCTGTCAAGGATTCCCGGAATAACTGTGAAAAGAGATGTGCGTGATATTGGTGCATGGAAAAGTATACGTGAGTTTATGAAGAGCATTCGTGAGCAGGATTACGCGGTTTTGGTTGTTAGTGATTCATACCTGAGATCAAAGAACTGTATGTTTGAAGTTACGGAGATTATGAAAGAACGGGAGTATGCAGACAGGATATTTCCGGCTGTTGTAGAGACAGGCATATATGATCCGTTGGTACGTGCGGAGTATATAAAGTACTGGCAGCAGGAATGTGATAAGTTGGAAGCTGCTATAAAGGGACTGGATCCGGCCAACGCGGTTGAGTTGTCAGCAGATTTGAAGCGCTATAAAAGCATTGCATCATCCATAGGTGAGTTTTTGAGTATGGTTGCTGATCGGAACAATCCAGATATTAAGGATGTGGAAGTACAGATAGAGAAAGCGATACTAAGGAGTTGATATTGGAGGTGGGGGATGGTGGATCAGAAAATAGATAATCATCTTGAAGAGGATAATGTACAGGGTGATTATATTGGAGGTAATCAGACAAAAAACTACTATGTATCAATGCTTCAGGGTTCTGAACGTGAATTTGTAGTTACGCACAATGCCGATATAAAGCCTACAACATATTTTACTGGGCGTGAAACGGAACTGCAGGAGCTGCGTCAGAGAATAGAGGAAGGGCGCAAATCTGCTCTGGTAAGTGGTATGGGCGGGATTGGGAAGACGCACATCTGCAGGAAATTATTTGAGGAATATAGTGCAAGAAACGGTAAAGGTAAAAATGTTCCATTCAAGCATATTGGCTATATTGAGTACGATGGCGATATGAATAGTAGCTTGCAGAACTGTTTAAAGTTTAGGAAACAGGCACAACAAGAGGATAATCAGGAGGCAGCATGGAAAGAACTGGAATATCTTGCATCGGGTGGGAAGCTGTTGCTATTTGTTGATAATGTGAATGTGTCAATAGGGGAGGATCCGAATCTGAAACGGTTAATGAGCATACCAGGAGCGGTTATCCTCACGTCCAGACGGAGGGTGTTCAGTAAGGAGTTTGAGCCGTATCGAATCGGCTTTCTCAGTACAGGAAAATGCAGGGAAATTTATGAAAAGATTCGTTATGAGGATGTCAAGAAAAGGTTATCAGAGGAAGAAGTATCGCATTTGGAATATATTATAGACACATTGGTGGCAAGGCACACTATTACTATTGAATTTTTGGCACATTTAGCTTGGAAAAAGAATTGGACAGTACAAGACCTGTGGGACGAACTGGATAAGAATAAGTTTCAACTGGAATACAAGGATGAAGAGGATAAGCTGGTAAATATCCAAAAAGAGTATGAGAAATTGTATAATCTGTCTGAATTGAGTGGAGAGGAGCAGAACATTCTTGAGGCATTTTCTGTGTTTCCATATATTCCTTTGGCGGCGGAGACATGTAATGAATGGCTTCTTGCGGATGCTGGTGTTAGTAAAGACGATGATATCTTGATGGGGTTATATCGGAAGGGGTGGTTGCAGTTTGATATTGATCAGGAGAGCTATGCTCTGCATCCGGTGTTTGCACAGTTCATTTATGAGAAATGTAAGCCGAAAGTGGAAAAGCATCCTAGATTAATCGAGTCATGTCAACGGTGTTTGAAAATACAAGAAAATGGTTCTGCTTTAGAAAGTCAGAAATACATTCCTTTTGCAGAAAGTATTGTTGAGAAAGTGGTCATGGAAAAAGATATAGAACATGTTAGTTTTATATCAAGTATTGCCTATTTGTTAAATTACATAGCAAATACCAAAAAGCGGAAGAACTGTATAAAAAGGGACTGCATATAAGCGAAAAGGTACTGGGAGAGGAGCATCCAGATACCGCCACGAGCTATAATAATCTAGCATATGTGTATGAGAGACAGGGAGAATACCAAAAAGCAACAACTTATTACCAAAAAGCATTTAATATTTTCTTAGTCAGGTTGGGGGCAGACCATCCAAATATACAAATTGTGTATAAAAATATGAAAGTAGTGTATTCTGAATGGAATCCAAAAGGCAATTTTGAGCAGTGGCTAGAGGAACAGAGACGAGAGATAAGAAAAAGCCCTTTTTCGTGTCATTAGGAATGAAACAAACAGATAGTTAAATGTAGGCAATACTGTAAAATTACATAAGCAGAAAAGGATGTAAAAACCTGCTGCCAGCGTGACATATTGGCAGCAGGTTTTCATTTTCGGTATGCCCATAAATGCAAATATCAGATATCTAAATCCAGTTCCGAGAAATCAATATATAGATTGTCATAGATATTAACTTTGATATTATCCTGAAAAGTATAAGTTTCCATTTCGAAATCTGTTTGATTAAGGTAATAAACGATCACTTTCTGACGGCGTGGGTCTACAATCCAGTATTCACGCACACCGTAATTTTTATAATAATATAGCTTGCGAATATAATCATCAGAAGGATTTCCAGGCGAAACAATCTCAATGATGAAGTCTGGCGCACCGTTGCAACGTTTTCCGTCCAATTTATCCTTGTCACATACAATCATAAGATCAGGCTGGACAATTATAAGAGGATTATCATCAAGTTTAACATCAAATGGAGCATGAAACACCCTACAGGAGCCTTTCTTGCTTTTGATATAGGTGTTGAGGATAGTAGTCAGCTCTGTGGAAATTGTCTGGTGGATTTCTGACGGACTGGCCATATCATAGACAACACCCTCAAAGACTTCTACTCGCCTGTTTTCTGGAAGAGCTTCGTACTGTTCCAGGGAGATGATTTCAGGCTGTGGTTGTAATGCTGGTGGCATAATATGCACTTCCTTTCTGGTTTTTGTATGTGGTTATATGTGTTGTATTCACATAAGGATTAATACAAGTGCTGGATGCTGTCATGTGACAGTAGTATGGTGTCAAGTAGGCAGCAGGGTTATTAGAAACATGTTTCGTAAAAACGGTTATTCCGAATCTCCTCAGACATAAAATGACAGATATTGTAATCGCAATCCTGATATTTTGTCTGGAAGTGCCTGTCTATCATAGCGTAGTAAGCATCTGGATCATATTCAAGGCCATCCAGATTGTCAGAGCTGCATAAGAAGGAGTCTATAACAGAATCCATTGCCTTAGTAGATAGTCTGGGGTGTTCTTTTCCAAAGGTCTTTTCATATACACTGTAATAGTATCTGATTATGTCAATATAAGGGTTGCAGTCCTGTATGTCATAAGACTGACATGATTTGATGATCTGCTTTTCCAGTATGGAAGGATTAAAAGGAGTTTTAACAATTTGTTTTGAACGAATACCCTTTAATCCTTCAACTCTCTTTGTAGTAGTCTTTGTGTAGTCTATGGTATTAGTCTGTTCATTTTGAACGCTTCCATCGTGCCAATTTGAACAGACGTGGAAACAAGGTTATTTAGTGCTGCATAGTTAATGGAATACCACTTTGTTTTATCAAATTCGGCCATATTATAATTGCCAACAGTCAATAAATTCATGTTTTCCAATTTGGTAAAAGTGCGGCGGATAGTCATAATAGACCAGAACGGGAACTGCTCCTGCCATTGCTCATATGTGTTATACACCCAATAGTGGCTATCAATGTAATCCTGCTGCCGTTGTTCTTTCCCTATGAGCCAGTAATGGATTTGCTGCAATACAATGGATTCATTCAGTCCAATCAGCGTGGCAAGCTTGGGCATGACCAGCAGAGGACGTTCATCAAGTGCGGTGCACATGCTTTTTTTGTTTACATTCCGAACAAATCGGCATGGGTGCCGGTTCGGTCAAGCTTTAGTTCATTGTCGGTCTGCTTGTATATGAGCAGCCAGTCTGGCTCTATGTGGCATTCTCTATATCCAGAGTAATTGCCGCTTAGATTATGGTCTTTGTTCTTTGCCGGTAATGGTGCAGGAATGCGGAGGGTATCAATGGCCTGCTGCAATAGTGTCATTTTATAATCACGTTTGACACAGGTCTTGAAATCCTTTTTGAATTTGGTGGAATACCGTACATTGAGCATGGCTATCCCTCCATTAGTTCAGCAAACAGCTCTTCTGTGCTGCCGGTGAATAAGGTACCACCACCGCTTTCCAGTTCCTTTATTGAGGCTATGGTTTCAGCATTTGGCATTTCCTCCGGGACTGCTGCCCCCTGCAGATAGGCGACGATATAGTACATTTTGCTGTCTGGTATCTGGTCTATGAGATTTTTGGCGAGTTCCTTATAACTCATGGTGAACACTTCCTTTCGTGGTTATTGTATGCGGTTTAGTTTATTCTTTGGAACCACCAGCATCCCGTTCTATGCGTTCATCAATGGCCTTTTTGATGTAGCCATTGATTGGTTCACCTACTGACTTGGCAGCAGCCTTGATTTCCTCATATTTTTCCTTTTGGACATTTAGAGGAATACGTTTTAACTTATCTTTGGCATATTGCATATCATATTGTTTTTTAGTTTCATTTGTTGGCATTCACTCACTTCCTTTCATTTGCGCTAATTGGGCACTATATTTTAGGAATATCATTTCCACCTTACATGAAAGTATATCATAATTTGATAACTATGCACATAGTAATATTAAACAAAAACTAGGTGCATAGTCTATGCAATATTACTATTTACTAGGTACATAGTAAAAACAAAACAACAAAATAGGACAAGCGAAAACAGACGGAGTATCGGAAAAGGAAAGGAGCAAATCATATGAAGGATATAAGCACAATCCGGAGAACAGTAGCAAAAATGGCAAACCGGTTACACAAGCTCGGCTACACACTTTCAAAGGCATTCAAAACAGCTTGGACAAGAGTTAAAGAAGTTATGACAATAAAAGCGCAGGGCGTGACATTAGGTAACAGACAGGGTTTATTGCAGTTCATAGCAGGAAGAAAGCCGGAAGAGCTCACCACATACCTGAAAAGGGACAAGGCAAACACATTCGATAAATACGCGGTGGCTGTAGTAGTTGGAATAAAGGGCGTAGGATATGCGCACATCGGATATCTGCCAAAAGGCTTGGCGCAAAGTCTGGCAGGCATAATAGACAAAGGGATTGCACTGCAGGTAGATACGGAAGTGATCGGTGGCTACAGTTATAAAGAGACGCTCGGAGCCCTGATAAACATCACAATATGAAAAAGGGGGATTCAGATGGATTACAGTTATTTGACAATTGAGGACTGCATCAAAAAACGGGAGAACGAGAACCTGGCAGCAGTCATTGAGAACGGAGCCATTACAGGATTTGTCGAAGAAAAGCGCTCCTGTTAGTACCGCAAATACCAACAGGAGCAGGTAACCCGTCAACCAAGCAAATTGAAAGGTATGCAGGTATTATAATATGCCTGCTGCCCATTGTCAAAGAAAAGAGGTAAAAAAATTGCAGATCGAAGAAACAGTCGTATCAAACAGCACTGCTGCCAAAGTCGTGAGCATGAATGACTATGGCAGCAGGAGAAAGAAGCAGGCTGAAAAGCAGCGACGGAGATTCCAGACCGCGGATGATAAGTTTGCATCACTTGATGAAATGAGACAGAGGGGCGTATTGTCATATGTGATCGGATACATAGAGGCCGCAAGGGATATGATCTCATCCGGCAGACAGGCACGCACCAATGAAGTGTCATTGTTATTTGGGGTTATAGAAGAATCAATAAATGAGTCATAGAATGGAGGAATAATATAAGATGGAGTATACAGAGGCGTTAAAAAGCGTGCTGCGGAGGCAAAGAGCGACCTGATTAGGTGAATATATAAGTCGAATCTGTTCAATCTACTAAATGCTGAAAACGACCAGTCAAAGGGAGAACGAGAGGCGTAGAATGCTTTCATGGAAACACTGGGAAGCATGACAGGGGACGCGCCTATGAAAATGAGGAATGATGTAGAGGACCGGGCACAAGATTTTGGAAATGAGAGGGAGGAGACAAAATTCAGGATAGGGTTTCACGTTGCCATGCGGTTATGCATAGAGGGGATGAACAAAGGTATCAGATGATGGATAGTACCCTGGTGAAGGAGCTTTCAGCCATACGAGCTAATATTGTGAGCATAGAAGGAATAATCGAAGCGCTGATGAGGGGTGCATACAATGGCACAAAGATAGAACATATCGGTAACTCGTTAGAGATATTGAGGGAATATATAGGGCTAAGAAGCTCGATATGCTGATACAAGGACCAGAGGAAAGGGATGAGCACAGTAGCAGAGCATAAGTATTTTTTCTCGGCAGGGGATATTGCAGCAGATCTCTCCATCAGCGGGGAGGAGGCAGCAGGGCTTGTAAAGGAGCTGCATAAGGAATTAAAAGCAGCAGGCTATATGGTAGTATCCGGGAAGGTTCCGTCTGCATGGTATTCTTTACGGCAGCAGTGGTTTGTTCTGGAGCGTGTATTGGTTCCTCTGTGCTGATGGCAGCAGACACGGAAGGATTAGACATTGTTGGGACATTTTCCATTATATCCCCGGGCTGACAGTTGAGGGCGTCATATATTTTTCCAAGTGTGTCAGTCCTGACAGTTTCATCTTTTGCTAATCTTGCCATAATAGAAGCTGTAATACCTGCCCTTTCCTGTAATTCTCCTTTTTTGATATTTCTATCAATGAGGAGATGGAATAATTTTCTATAAGTTATAGCCATGTAGTAACTCCTTTCTGTTTTTACTGATAATAACATAAATGTAGCGTGTACACAATATTTATAACGTATACGCCATATTATCATTAGACATATTTCTTGTATACATGATAAATATAACGTAAACATTATAAAAATAGCGCAAAGGGAATATTATCAAGTTTAGATAATTATGTAGAAAATCTACAGATAGATGTAGATTTGCGCGCGAAAATAGATGTTTCCCGTATACAGACTGTAAACAAAATGTATACACAGGTTAGTATAGGTAAGGATAGTATAGATAAGATTAATATAGAGTATCATCTTTCAGATGATATGTATAATGACACTTGCGTGTCATTTCCAAAACGCACGAACCTATCTGATAATAGAAAAAGGCAGTTAAAGAAAGAAATTATAGTATATCCTGCTGCCAAAGCGTTACATTGTAACACTGATGTAACAGAGTGTAACGCTGTGTAACTAAGAATAAGAGATAGAGTAAGAAAAAGAGTTAGAGAAAGAACGCTATTACTGCTTGAAACTCTGATCTGCTATACAGTTAAGGTTAAAAACCGAAAACGGAAAACATTCTGATAGATGGTCATCTATTATGATTTTGTCCAATTGAGGAGAATCTGCTGCCATGTGAAGAACATTGCATGAAGTATGTCTGTGGCACACGCAGGGGCACCATTTTACAATTTAGGAGCAGAAACGATATTTTATGTTGGGAGGGAAAAAGAGGCCGTAGAGGGCAAATTAGGAGCTATAGAAAGGCGGTGTCTGGCAGCAGTTTTTGGAAAGTTTTGGTAAGAATAAGTTGTTTCTAGTCGTAAGTATTACTATAATGAACATAGATGAAAGCTGATAAAAGATAAAGGGGGATTACGATGGAAATATTTAATATTATTTGTGGGGCGTGCTCAATAGCGGGATTACCGGTATCTTTATTTACTGCAGGTAAGGTGGTCAAGATTGCACAAACGATTAGAATTAATCAGACCATCAACAGTGGCAATGTGGATGATTATTCTAAGGTTATTAATAAGGGCAAAGGAAATACATATAATGGCTCATTTGCGGGGAGGGATTTAAATGGGGCCGGAAGTAGTGAACAAAAATAAGAATTGTGTATTTAATGGTTCGTATGCAGGTAGAGATTTGTATATTACCCAGTATCAGGATTCGAAGCGTGAGTTTATTGTTACACACAATACAAATATAAAACCAGTGTCTTATTTTACAGGTCGAGAGACAGAACTGCAGGACTTGCGACAGAGGATAGAGGAGGGGCGTAACTCCGTTTTGGTAAGCGGCATGGGCGGGATTGGAAAAACACAGATCTGCCGGAAGCTGTTTGAGGAATATTATATTGGACATAGCAAGGGCGAAAATGGATTCATTGGCTATATTGAGTATAGCGGCGATATGGACAGTAGTCTGATGAAATGCCTGAGGTATAAGGAGCAGGACTCCCCTGAGTTAAATAAAGAAGCTGCATGGAAAGAATTGGAGGATTTAGGAACTGGCGATAAATAACTTGTGCATTAGTAATGGGGATATATGGTATAATTCCATGTTCCACAGAACTCATT
>JAIEEY010000422.1 GCA_029067205.1 Lachnospiraceae bacterium | reverse complement strand
TTCTTGAGCGTGACAGAATGCTCCTACAGATGCTGGGGGTTGAAATTAACACATGACCATAATGCGAAATTTAGGATGAAAGGCTGAAAAAATATAAAATATAAAGAACTGTTCATGTAGGAAAGTTCTTTTTGCTGATTTGCAGATTATAGCTATCTTACATTAATAGATGGTTTTTCGTGGTGATACAAATATCACTTGCAGATATCACTTATGGACAAGTGATGTTACAAAACACAGTTAAAATCAAATAATGTTGCATAACTTTGGTAAAATCGTCAATTATAAATAATTTACTATAAATGAGCAAATCTGAGAATTGCACAAAAGAAATTGGTTTAAACCAACAAACATATGGAATGCTGTGATTTCATGCAAATTTTCAGTGCATTCTATGTGCATAATTCGTGCTTTTTCGACATGTATAAATAAAATTGGGTAAATATTTCAAATTTGCTCATTTATAGTAATTTACAATAATAGTACAGGAAACAAAAACTCACTTTCTGTTGTGAAAAACACAATGAAAGTGAGTTTTTTGACTGATTTTATAAGAATATTAATGTGTGTAGGCATATTCGGCAGCAGCCTGTATCACAAGGGAATGCTGGAGCCATATTTTAGGGTACTGTGCTAAGGTAAATGGGCAGTCCACATTGCCAGTTTCAAAGGTGATAGAGCAGACAGGGTTGTCACCGCTGTAAATCCAGTCAAGATAACTGCCAGATGCACTTCCACTGCCCATTCTTTTATAGGGGACAAGTGACAGCATATAGTTGGAAAATTCTGTATTGATCGCGGTATATCTGCTCTCAACAGTGTTCCAATATGCAACTTCACCCATAGAGTGATAGCTTATGATGACAGAAGGATGGCAAAGCAGGGTAACAGTTGCAAGAGATAAGGTTTCTGGTTCCGAGAAAGGGACTGTTCCAGAATAGCCGGCATAGGAGGGCTGGGAAGCTTTCACGTTAATACCAAATCCTGTAAGGAAATTTCTGTTAAGGTCGATACCACGGGCATTGGCTTTCCATCTTGCCAGATATGCTTCATAACTGCTTTTCGTTCGTTTCGTGGCAATGTCATATGCATAGCAGGCTTGTACAGTCTGGATCAGTTCGGGGGACTGCAGGGCGCTTTCGCCGAACTGGCTGAGTGCGATGCCGTCGGGATTAACCATAGGAACGATGTGCAGTGCGATATTGTCAAACAATTCCCGATAGCTCTTTTCATGAAAATATCCACGGTAATAAAAGTCAAGACATTGTTCCAACTGCTCCATCACAAGATATGGATTGGTATATTCGCGCGCATGGATACCGGCATGTACCAGCATGCTCTTTGGGGCAGACTGATTTCCGATGATAAGATCATATAGGTTTCTGCCGTCAGCGGACTGACCTGTCACATTGACATGAAGCAGTTCGGGATACCTTGCCTGAAGCTGCAAGATATCCTCGTTCATCTCTTCATATGTATAGATATCATAGTCATATACGACAGCATCAAGCCGCTTGAGATAGCGCATATCCGTATAGCCTTCCAGGTCTGTTCCATATACCCGTATTTTTACAAAGGAATCCAGTGGACCGAGCAGGATTTGTACATAAGTACTGTCGGGAAGGACAGCAATGGGGTCGCCTGACATGGAATAGTCCGCATACACGTTTAACCCTTGTCCTGAAAAGCGGACATAATAGATCGGGGATTGAGACTCCTCAGCGGCAAATGTACTGATTGCGTCAGAGGATGAGAGGAACAGGATAAAAAATAAAGTAAAAATCAAAGTCAAGGTTTTAAGGTATTTCATTTTATATTTCTCCTTTTTATAATAGGACAGATGTAGTCTGTCTTATATTAAATTATAGAACATTTATTGGATAAATACAAGATATGTACAGACTGCTGTTAATATATGGAACAGTAGAAGTTACTGTTCACTTGTCCATCAAGGCAGTGGAGATTATGCGCCAAAATGCAAAAGCATTTGCTTTTTCCCTTTAGCATTTTGTGTGCAAAAATGTTGCTGTTTACGCCTACAATAAACAAAATTATACCAAAATCAGATGGGGCGTGAACAGTAACCAGTAGAAAAAAGTATAAATTGATTTCCACTACAATTGTTAGCACCTGAACAATAACTTTATTTATAAGCATATGAATTTAGCACTTTGCATTTAGGGCACTTTATATTATAATAAAAGAGCGAAACACAAATGATGAATCATGAAGTGGATAGACCATCAAGTCATATGAAACAAGTAGAAGGAGATTCGTAAGATGGATATTAAGATAAACGACAGCGATAAGATTACAATGACACATACAGGATTGCTCCCGGGGAAAAGCGGCAAAGTCATTCATGTGTGCTTTGAGAGAAAGACAGACGACAGGGACGACTATGCGGAAATCGTACTTCCGAGCAGGACAGTGGTCAATGCAAGGGGATTCGATGAGGGAGAGCTTGCCCAGCTCCAGTTATATCTTAAGGAACAGGAAAAGAGCATCATTAAAAACGCAAAACAGATTAATCATGATCTGATCTTTAGGCTTTAAGGAAATTGTGATTCCTATGAAAAAAGTGATACATAGATTTAGTAAGGCAGCAAGTACGAGTGTTATTTTTATTTTAGTGTGTATATTACTGGTGATGGAACTTTTGAGTATCAACTGGTATTTTCAGGCAGCATGTGTAGTATTGGTGATACTATGCATTGTCCTTCTTGCGTTTCAGAATAGCAAGGCTTACTCCCAGTGGCATAATAATGAGATCAGTCAGCGGCAGAGGGATGAGATGCTCATGTATTTTAGCCGTGAGTATTTTGAGGTATATGTGGTTGATCTCAATCAGGGATCCTATGAGATAATCCGTTCTGCTGAACAGCGGGGCGACGATATCAAGAAGCTCACAGGCGATTTTAAACAGTTGATGGAGAGGGCGGTCGTCTCATGGGCAAAGCCGCCATACAAGGAAAAGTTCAATCAACTGCTGGACATAGAGGGGATTAAGAGACGCTTCGAATCTGGCGGAAAGAAAATAGATTTCATCTACAAATCATACGATGAGAAGTGGAAACGGCTTGAGTGTTTTCCAGTGCCAGAATATGCGATGGGTAATGAGAAAATGATTTTTGCGCTCAGGGATTACACAGATGAGATGCAAATTCGGAAAAATGAGGTTCTTGCAACAGAGGCGATGAATGATATCTACACACTTGTTGCATTTCGGGATATCGAAGCAAATCGGTACGATTGCGTCTATCAACGCATGGAGAATGTGTTGGATTTTCCGGATAGAGGATTTTACTCTGACTGGGTGAAGAAGATGTTGGAATGCATTCATGATAAGGACAGGGAAAAATTTCGCACAGAGTTGTCAGATGAACGGTTTCACAGGGAAGGAAGGGCAGAGTGTGAATATCGGATCAGGGATAAGGAAGGAGAATATCATTATTACCGTCAGTATAATGCGAAAGTGAATGTGATGTCAGGTCCCAAGATGGTCATATTGATCAGAAACGTCGATGAATTCAGGAAACATGAGATATGGAAAGCAGAGCAGCTGCAAAAGGAACTGGAAGCAAAAGCAAAAGAGCTTGAAATGACAAGGCTTCTGGCTGAGAAGAGCAAGGATTTGGAAAAAGCACTGCAACAGGCGGAGAGCGCCAACAATGCCAAAAGTAATTTTCTGTCCAATATGTCGCATGACCTGCGCACACCCATGAATGTGATTCTGGGTATGGCGTATATGGCAAAAAAACACATTGATGATGAAGATGCGGTGGACAGGTGTCTGAATACCATTTTGTTATCCTCACAGAATATGCTTGCGCTGATCAATGATGTGCTTGATATGAATAAAATAGAAAGCGGTGTAATTGAACTTCGTGAGAAAACGGAAGATATTGCAAAAATTATAAAGGATATCGAAATGTTGATACGCAGCCGATGTGAGGAAAATCAGCAGATCTTTGCTGTCAGTTGCAACGGGATTTTTCATAGGCATTTGCGTATGGATAAACTTCGGGTACGCCAGATTATCATAAATCTTCTTTCCAACGCGGTGAAGTATACGCCGTCTTTTGGAAGGATCAGTATGGAGGTGATTGAACAGGAGGGAAAAGTAGAAACACAATGTAATGTCACCTTTATTATCAGGGATAATGGAATTGGCATGAGTGGCGATTTTGTCAATCGTGTGTTTGAACCTTTTGAGCGCGAAAATACGGATTTGTCAGACCGGATAGAAGGAACAGGACTTGGAATGGCAATCACAAAGAACCTTGTCGATCTCATGAAAGGTCAGATTGAGATTGACAGTATGGTCAATGTGGGAACGAAGATTACTGTAACACTTCCGTTTACGATATGTGATGGGGAAGAGGAAAATGAAAACGAGAAGCCAGAACTTGCAATCGTACATGGAAAATATCCCGGGAAACGGATTCTCATCGTTGAGGATAAGCATATCAACATGGAAATCGTGAAAGGTTTTTTGGAAGATACAGAGCTGATCATAGACGAAGCAAGAAATGGTAAGGAAGCAGTCGACAAAATAAAGGAGGCAGCGGAAGGAACTTATGATCTTGTATTTATGGATATCAGCATGCCTGTCATGAGAGGTGATGAGGCAACCATGGAGATCAGAAAGATAGACCGGGCGGACTGCAGAGCGATGCCGATCATAGCGATGACAGCAAACGCTTTGGATAGTGATGTTCAGAACTCGTACAAATGTGGTATGAGCGGTCATATTTCCAAACCAGTCGAACCGGAGGATGTATACAAGTGCCTGAATAAATGGCTTATGGGGACACAGGCACAGAATGCTTAGAGGAAAGAGGGATTAAAAGAATGGAGTGTGTGCTTTGTCCGAGGCAATGCAGTATTGACAGAGCAAACGGCAGAGGATACTGTGGTGAGAATGTTGAGGTGAGGGTGGCGAGGGCATCTCTGCATATGTGGGAGGAGCCCTGTATCAGTGGAAAGACAGGTTCGGGAACTGTTTTTTTCTCGGGATGCTCATTGAAATGTGTGTTCTGCCAGAATCGGAAGATTGCGTCAGGGGACAGAGGAAAAGCGCTTACAATCCCGCAGTTAGTGAACTTATTTCTGTTGCTTCAGGACAAAGGGGCAGCCAACATTAATCTGGTAACACCAACACATTTTACGCCGCAGATTGCGGAGGCGCTCAGAATGTCAAAGTCAGACGGGCTGTCCATTCCGGTTGTGTACAATACATCTGGCTATGAACAGGTGGAGACACTGCGGATGTTAGATGGGCTTGTAGATATCTATCTTCCTGACTTGAAATATTATAGCGGGGAACTATCGGCGCGTTATTCTAATGCACCAGACTATTTTGCGCATGCCTCACTTGCGATCGCGGAAATGGTGCGTCAGGTAGGAGTTCCTGTTTTTGACAATATGTTTTCCGGTGAAGAAATGATGAAACGCGGTGTGATTGTCAGACATATGGTTATGCCTGGACATGTCAGGGACTCCAAACAAGTTATAAAATACCTTCATGATACGTATAAAGGGGACATTTATATTAGCATTATGAACCAATATACACCGCCTGGTGCTATGGAAGATTATCCTGAGATTAGCAGACGGGTAACACGCAGAGAGTATAAACGGGTGATTGATTATGCGATGGAATTGGGTATTGAGAATGCTTTTGTGCAGGAGGGTAATACTGCGGAGGAAAGCTTTATTCCTGATTTTGACGAAGAAATGTATTTAAAGGAAATCAAGTGTTGAATTGTAGAGCGTTCAGGAGGTATTTCGATGCTGTCAAGAGAAGATTTTTTGTCACTGAATTTCGTTAAAAAAGAGGATTTCACAGGAAGTTATCAGGGAATGCGCTTTATGTTGCATCAGGAGACTGTGGGTGAGGAGAAAAAGCTTAAAGTGTACATCTGGAGTGAGCCATTTGGATTTGAGGCGACGCCGGACGAGGAGAAAATTTCTGAGCTTTTTGAATTCAGTGAGGAAGGGCTTGGCCAGGCGATTGACTGGATGAATGAAAACTATGAAAGCATAAGATATAAAAAACAACCCACATGATGGTATGGGTTGTTTTTTATATCCTAATTTCATTCTATATTCAAGCTTAAGCCATCTGGTTTACAGCCTTGGATAAACGAGAAACTTTTCTGGAAGCATAATTCTTGTGGTATACGCCCTTTGTCGCAGCTTTATCAATGACACTTGTTGCATTTAATAAAGCAGCAGCAGCAGCCTCCTTGTCGTTCGCTTCTACAGCTGTGTAAACCTTCTTAATTGCAGTCTTTACACCAGACCTAATAGCTTTATTGCGATCAGCCTTTGTTCTGTTGACTAAAATTCTCTTTTTCGCAGATTTGATGTTTGCCATGCTTGTCACCTCCCATTTTCCCGATATTTTCATTTATGGTAACTGTTTTGCATATGCGCAGTTACAAGTTATGTTTTATGAAAGCCGGACACGGACGGACTAATAAAACACACTTGTATATTGTAATTTATGGAATCTAATATGTCAATACATATTCTTGAAAAAAATAGAAAAAATGTAAATTAAAATACATCATATCGTTAGTGACGGATATAGTAACCAGGGAGGAAAAAGTATGCAGCAGTTTCAGATTAGGACGGACTTGGCATTGGAGGCGACAGAAAGCGTCAGGAAACAGGCTTCGGGGCAGATGCGTGGAATATCGATTGATGAGTATGATGTCCTGGATGATGTTCACATCTCCAAGGTAGTGATCATGAGCCGGAATGCCGCAAAGAGTATGGGAAAGCCAATGGGTACTTATATTACACTGGAGGCGCCTGCTCTTCAGGAGAGCGATGAGGATTACCACAGGGAAATTTCAGAGGAACTGGCGCGGCAGCTAAAAAGTGTTCTGCCGGATATTGACCAGGAAGAAAAGTCGATACTGGTGGTAGGACTTGGAAATCGCGATGTCACAGCGGACTCTCTCGGACCATGTACTGTTGACAATCTTTTTATCACAAGGCATATCATACGGGAGTACGGCAGACAGGCATACAGAGCTTCCAGGATTCATCAGATCAGTGCCCTCGTGCCAGGCGTAATGGCAAAGACTGGTATGGAGACTGCAGAAATCATCAAAGGAGTCATAAAAGAGACATCACCAGACATAGTTATAGTAATAGATGCACTGGCGGCGAGAAGCACAAAGAGGTTGAATAGAACCGTGCAGATAACGGATACAGGTATTCATCCGGGTTCAGGAGTAGGAAACCACAGAAATGCCCTCACCAAGGAGAGCCTTGGCGTTCCAGTGATTGCGATTGGGATTCCCATGGTAGTGGATGCTGGAACAATTGTCTCTGATGCATTGGAAAAGCTCTCGGAAGAATACGATGGGGGAAAGGCATCGCTTGATTATTTTAGGAATAGTACAGATACACAGCTTCATAATATGTATGTAACAGCAAAGAATATTGATGAGACTACAAAAAGACTTAGCTTTACATTGTCGGAGGCAATCAATATTGCTTTGGACATGGAGCAGGAGGAGTAGCATGTGAATATAAGCCATAAAGTCAAAAAACAGGGGATATTGATTGTCATTTTTCTGCTGCTTCTGGTGCATCTTATGATGCGTGCCGTCTATGATATAGGGGACAGTATGGGAGACAATGAGACACTCGGCGAAAGAATCTATAGCATTGCGCTGAGGCAGGGAGTCCGTTTCTCCAATCCTTATATGTCGTATGCCAATGGCAGCGGAAAAAATGGAATACAGTACTGGTTTTACAGAAATATGCCTTTGGAAATGTGTCTGCTTCTAGAGGCCGAGGATGACAGCCATATGACGGAATACAGACAACCGTCTGCGATTGAGGAGATGGCAGCCCTTGAAAACAGTCTTGCATATCAGAACAGTCTGGGAAATGAAATCGAGACGGAGAGCCACGACAACAGTCTGACAGACAGCAGGAAACAGCAGGAGTTAGAGCGGGCTGTATTGGCAGAAAACACGGCAGCGGCAGGTGCGTTTGTCCCAGCACAGGCACCTGTTGCAAAATATTCTGAGCAGCAGTTAGTTGATCCGGCATTTATCAAGACAACCTTTTATTCTGAGGATGCAACTACACAGATCAGGACAGACCAGCTCCAGTATAACACGCTCATGGGATTTGACGCAGCATTAAAACAGGACAACAGCAATGTTCAGATCCTTGTGTATCATACCCATTCCCAAGAGGCATACATAGATTCGATACCAGGTGATCCGTCAACTACCATTGTTGGTGTCGGAGAACACCTGTGCGATATTCTTAGAACACAGTATGGGTTTAATGTTCTCCATCATACGGGTGAATATGATGTGGAGAGCAGGGATAATGCATACTCAAATGCCATGGTTGGATTAGAAAAGGTGCTCGCAGAAAATCCCACCATAGAAGTCATGATCGATCTCCACAGGGACCAGACGAATCCCGATACGAAACTTGTCACGACAATACAAGATCGGCAGACGGCAAGATTTATGTTTTTTAATGGACTGTGTTATACAAGGGCTTTGGGGGCGTTGAAAAATCTCCCCAATCCATATGTGCAGGACAATTTATCCTTTGCCTTCCAGATGCAACTGGCGGCGGAGGAGTATTACCCAGGACTTACCAGACGCATTTATCTGAAGGGCTATCGATATAATCTGCATTACAGACCAAAGAGCGTTCTGATCGAGCTTGGTTCACAGACGAATACAGTGGAGGAGGCAATGAATGCCTGTGATCCGATGGCACATATCATCGCGATGATATTAAATGGGGAAAATAAAGAATAACGGGATTTCATTTACTATTTTGACAGAAAGGTGGTATACTATAAATATCTAAATTGCAATATAAGGATTGATTACGAAAGGAAGGATTTTATTATGGCAGTAATGCATTTGACGGAGGCAAATTTTGAGCAGGAGGTACTGAATTCGGACATTCCGGTATTGGTGGATTTCTGGGCTCCATGGTGTGGACCATGCAAGAGACTGTCACCCGTGATTGAAGAAATCGCTGAGGAGGTTACAAATGTAAAGATTTGCAAGGTCAATACAGACGAGGCAGATACACTTGCGCTTAAATACAGAGTGAGATCCATACCAACCCTGATTCTGTTTAAAAACGGGGAGGCAGCAGCCACGTCGATTGGAGAGAAGCAGAAGACAGAGATCATGGATTTTATCAAGGCATAAAATGAGATGGATAAAAGGCTTTAACATAGTTAAGGCATTTAAGATTGCCCTGGCAGCAGTGCTGTCGATACTGACGGCGAATCTGCTGGGGCTCCAATATGCCGTTACAGCTGGGATCATAACAGTTCTTAGTATTCAGAATACCAAGCGCGAGACACTCAAAACCGCCAGAAACAGAGGTCTGGCCTTTTTGTGTGCGCTGATTCTGGCTTTTCTGTGCTATTCTTTTTTGGGATTTTGCGTCGGCGCATTTATCGTATATCTCTTTCTCTTTGCATTTCTGTGCCTCAGTGCGGGGTGGGGTGAGGCGATTGCCATGGATTCTGTACTGATCTCGCATTTCTTAACAGAGCAGAGCTTTGGCAGGGAAATGTTTGGAAATGAAGTGCTGTTGTTTCTCATTGGCACCTTTTTTGGGATTCTGATCAATCTCCATCTGAGGAAAAAGGAAGGTGAGTTTGACAGGCTTTCTGTACAGGTAGACGATGACATCAAAGGAATTGTCCACAGAATGGCAGAAAATCTCAGACGTGAGGATAAGACAGGTTACAATTCGGACTGTTTCATGCGGCTTGAGGACAAGATTCGGCTGGCAAAGGAATGCGCTCTCAGGAATTGGAACAATACGTTTTGGAGTCAGTCTTCGTATGAAATGGATTATATCAAAATGCGGGAGAACCAGAGCAGGGTACTCAGAAATATTTATGACAGCATTGTCAGAATTAGGATACTGCCAACGCAGATCATGCAGGTAGCTGATTTCTTTGAGGAGATTGAGGCGCAGTACCACAGGGACAATGATGTGGCGGAATTGCTGAAAATATTGGAAAAATTGTTTGCTGATATGAAACAGGAAAATCTTCCAGTGAACAGGGAAGAGTTTGAGGCAAGGGCACTCCTGTTCTATATGCTGATGCAGCTGGAGGAATTTCTGACGCTGAAAAACCGGTTTGTGGTCAAGTATCGAGATTCTTGACAAAGAAGCAAATTAATGAAGGGGGCATTGCCGCAAATTGACTTACTGCCCCCCGATGTCATTTAGTTGTTATTCTTTGATGATA
>JAIEEY010000421.1 GCA_029067205.1 Lachnospiraceae bacterium | reverse complement strand
TAAGGCTTGTAATTTTCCGTAATGAAAACCCCGCCGCCCTCACCCGACTTTGTGTAAATCGGATAATCAAAAGACAACACAGTAACATCATTCATTATCGTGCGCCTGCTGACATCTAATTCCCATGCAAGCTCCCTCATTGTCGCATGACCTCTAACACATAAAATGCTGATGATTTCCATTCTCCGGTGTGCTGTATCCATGCCGCACCTCCCCTCACTTTTTGGCTTGAAAACTGCCTTGTTTTTTATGTATTCCTTTCACAGTACGGTCCAAATTCATGTATGATTGACAGTACGGTTTCCCTGTCTTTTTCCGTACAGATTACAGCGAGTTTTTCCAAGCATTCCAGTTGTTCATGCGAGAGTGAGTTCTGATGTTTCCCTACACCGTCCATAAGAAAGTAACCGCCATTATAGCCCTGTTTTGAAACTACGGGAAGTTCTTCCCCTATGATTTCAAAATCCCTGCTTATGGACTTCCTGCCTACGCAGTACCTGCCCATAAGTTCCGCTACGGTCAGCTTCTTTCCCGACAGCAGCATACGCTCAATTTCCCTGCGCCGCTGGAATGCATGGTCTACCATTTTTTTCACCCCCTTTCCCGCTGTTTCTGATGTTAATTGTAAATAAAGTAATGTCCCCTCTGTGGGGGCATTGCCCGAAAAAATTTTCAATTTTTTCCGCAATGGCTGGAAAGGCTGAAACCTTTCCAGTGAAGAATAGCAAGCACTGCCTGTGTTCCCTCACAGGCTGAATTTTTCCAATTTTCCAAAAGACGGAAACTTGAAAAAATTGCTTGTAGGGGGAAGTTTCCCCCTAGCCCCCTCTGCGCTCAAAAATCACAAAATGTCCTGCCGGAATTTCTGAATTTTTTTTCACTCATTTTCTTGCACAAATATCCCCCGTAACGGGACAGAAGATTGTGTAAAATCCTTTCAACAATCCATTACAGAAAGGACATGAAAAATGGCAAACAGAGAACGCAAAAATGAACTGAAAATATATCTAAGCGACGATGAACAATACATATTGGAGCAGAAAGTCAAAGCCTCCGGCATGAGGGACAAATCATCTTTCCTGCGGCATCAGATTTTGTATGGCTACGTCTATGACCTTGACTATTCCGACCTGCGGGAATACAACACCACGCTTGGCAGAATCAGCAACAATCTGAATCAAATAGCAAAGCGCATGAACGCCACAGGAAACATCTATGCCGCCGATGTAAAGCAAGTCAAAGAGTTAATGAAAAAAGTGTGGGATACACAGAAATCCATGCTGTCAAAACAGCCATACATGAAGCTGTAAACCGAATCTGAAACCCCTGCCGGAGCAATATAATGTCCACTAATTTTTCTTCTCAAATGCGTAAAAAAGAAATCGCAAAAAATTTTGAATAAAGTCAAAATTCGACATTAAAAAAGGTGTATCGCTTAGAAGTTTTTACTCCATCACGATACACCTTTAGGTGCGGTATTCTGCCGTTATTTTTCTTTGTACGCTTTCGTACATTCCCATATTTTTTTATCATAATTTACTCCAATTTGTACCTTACCGATTAACATTTGTTGCTTACACTATGGACAAAATAACGGAAAGTTTTCATGTATTGTAACATCTCGAATTTTTATCCACGTGTCATTATGGAAAACTGGGTATAATATCCCTTTAACATCCATTTTACTTATAAACTTGTTTATGCTTTTTTAAGAAAACCAGTAGAATTCCAATTGAAAAACTACTGGTTTTGAGTCTATTTTGAAATGTTTAGTATAATATTTTTTCTTTATTCCATTTTACGAGTTCTTGATATGATACATTTCCAATTTTCTTTCATAATAAAATTGGAATATACAATAATATTTAAAGTAACGTACCTGATAAGCACTCTCCTAAAATATTAAGTCCTATATCAATTTCTTTTTGCGAAATATTCAGCGGCGGCATAATCCGAAGTTTTTCTTTCGCAGTCAATATCAGAAGTCCGTTTTCCACACACTTCTTTGCAATTTCTCCTGCTTTCAAATCTTTCTTTAAGGACAGACCAAACATCAATCCTATTCCTGATACATCAGTAATATTAGGCATAGCTGATAATTTTTCATGCATATAGTCAGATTTGGAATTAACAGCAGACAGAAAATCCGCATCGGCAACCTGATTCAATACCTCAATCGCACCAGTACAGACAACCGGATTTCCTCCAAATGTTGAGCCATGATCGCCTGCCTGCAAAATATTTTCAGTCAGTTTATCCATGAGGATAGCACCAATTGGAAGTCCTGCTCCCAATCCTTTTGCCAGAGTAATCACATTGGGACGTACTTCATAATGTTCACAACATAAAAACGTCCCGGTTCTGCCCACTCCCGTCTGCACCTCATCCACAATAAGTAAAATGCCCTTTTCACGGCATACCCGTTCAGCCTCTTTTACATATTCTTTTTTCAGTACATTTACTCCGCTTTCACCTTGCACAAGTTCAAGCATAACTGCACATACTGTATCATCCATAGCTTCCTGCAGTGCATAAATGTCATTTGCCGGAACATACAAAAAACCTTCTGTAAAAGGGAAGAAATGCTGATGAAATATATCCTGTCCTGTGGCAGAAAGTGTTGTAACCGTCCTCCCATGAAAAGAGTTTTTCAATGTAATAATACGATTACAATGCTCCCCTTTGGCTTCCATGCCATACTTCCTTGCAATTTTTATTGCCCCTTCATTTGCTTCAGCACCTGAATTTCCAAAGAAAACTTTGGAATATCCCGTTACTTTGCATAAACGTTCTGCTAAAAGGCTATCCGGCAACGTATAGAATAAATTAGAAGTATGCTGTAATTGTTTTACCTGAGAAACAACAGCCTGAACCCATTTATCATTACAAAACCCTAATGAATTTGTCCCAATTCCACTACTAAAGTCTATATATCTTTTTCCCCAAAAATCTTCAGCCTGTGCTCCATACCCACTTTTTACCGCCACTGGAAAACGATTATAAGTATGAACAATATACTTTTGATCTTTCTCAAAAACATCACTATTTTTCATGATATTCACCACCGTTTTCAAACTCACGCATAAAATCAACCAAATGCTGCACACCCTCTATCGGCATGGCATTATATAAACTTGCTCTCATTCCGCCAATCGCCCGATGCCCTTTTATACTGATAATTCCATGTTTTTCAGCCTGCTTTATAAACTCTGCATCAATTGCATCTGACTTTGTACGGAAAGTTACATTCATTAAAGATCGACTGTCTGCATTTGCCAGACCATAAAACAATGAGCTGGAATCCAGATAGTCATACAAGACTGCCGCCTTTCTTTCATTAATTTCTTTCATCTTCTCCAAGCCGCCCAATGACTGAATCCATTTAAGCACTTTACCTACCATATAGATATTGTAAGTCGGCGGCGTGTTGTATAACGACTTTTTATCCGCATGGATTTTATATTGCAACATAGTTGGCGTATTCGGCAAAACAGTTTCGGAAATCAGGTCTTTATGCATTATAGCAATGACTAATCCGGCAGGTGCAAGATTTTTCTGCACACCGCCAAAAAGCATACCATAATCTGAAACATTCATCGGTTCCGATAAAAAGCTGGAAGATATATCATTCACAAGTACCTTTCCATGACTGTTCGGACAGCAATGAAATTTTGTTCCATAGATAGTATTGTTTTCACACATATATACGTAGTCTGAATCTTGAGATATTTCTAAATCACTGCAATCCGGGATATATGAAAAATTGTCCCCTTCCGAAGATGCTGCAATATTGATCTGTCCGTATCTTTTCGCTTCCTCATATGCCTTCTTTGCCCAATATCCTGTCAAAATATAATCTGCTTTTCCATTCCGCATAAAATTCATTGGAATCATGGAAAATTGCAGGGAAGTTCCACCTTGCAGAAATAAAACTACATAATCGTTTGGAATCTTCATAAGTGTGCGTAAATTCTGCTCTGTTTCATCAATAATGGACTGGAACAGGGACGAACGGTGGCTGATTTCCATAACGGACATACCGCTGCCCTTATAGTCTAACATTTCATCTGCTGCTTCCTGCAAAACGGATTCCGGTAAAACTGCCGGACCTGCTGAAAAATTATACACATTTCTCATAAAAAACCTCCTAAACTTCTATCGAATCTACAACAGTAATTTTACTGCTGCCGGAACTGTTTCCTCACAATTTTTATGATACGCTCCATATCCTCTTCCGTATTTTTAATATCACTCGGCAAGCAAAGCCCTCTGTTAAAAATATCTTCACTTACGCTCATGCCATCCTCTACCTGAATAAAATCATATTCTTCAAATGCAGGCTGCAAATGCATCGGTTTCCATATCGGTCTTGTTTCAATATTCTCAGCTTCTAAGGCATCCATAACCTGCGTTGGCGTTACACTGCTGTCTGGTGAAATCGTCATACAAGAAAGCCAGTTATTATCAATACCGTCCTTGTTCAATGGATTCATTTCTATTTCTTTTATATCAGAAAAGGCTTCTTTATACGCTTTATAAATTTCGTGTTTCTTCTGTATATGCTCCTCAATATGCTGCATCTGACCGCACCCTATTCCAGCAACAACATTTGACATCCTGTAATTATATCCAATCGTAGAATGTTGATAATGTCTGGCAGGATCACGAGCCTGTTTGGATAAAAAACGAGCTTTCTCTATGTCTTTTTCCTGTCTGGCAACCAGTATACCTCCGCCCGAAGTTGTAATGATCTTGTTTCCATTAAATGAATAAATCCCATAATCTCCGAAAGTACCCGTCATTTTTCCTTTATATGTCGTACCTAACGATTCAGCCGCATCTTCAATCAATGGAACATCATGCTCCTTGCAAAGAGCGCATATTTTGTCCATATTAGCTGATGTGCCGTACAAATGCACAGCCATGACAGCCTTCGGGTGAGGATATTTTTCAAATGCTTTTCTTAATGCCGTTGCATCCATATTCCATGTGTCACGCTCTGAGTCAATAAAAACCGGAACTGCTTTCTCATATCTGACCGGATTAACACTTGCCGCAAATGTCAGGGAAGGAACGAACACAATATCATTTTCTTTCACCCCTGCTAAAACAATTGACAAATGCAGTGCCGCTGTTCCAGACGACAGTGCAGCAGAAGAAGGTACTCCCACATAAGCCGCCACTTTATCCTCAAATTCATCTACATTCGGTCCTAACGGTGCAATCCAGTTTGTTTCAAACGCTTTCTGAATATACTGCTCCTCCTCCGTATGCATGGTAGGAGTAGCCAAAAGAATTTTCTTCATCATTCTGCCCCCTTACATTTTTATTCCTGTTCTTTTGATATAAAACAGGCTATTAAGTATCATAGTGAATAGGTATCTGAATATTATTTTCTTTGAGTGCCTCATACAGAACAATAAAAAAGTCTTCGATATCCTTCTTTGTGATAGCTCCAAGCGCACAAAGCCGAAATGTGTTCTGTGCCGATGTCTTTCCAGGATATATAGTAAATCCGCGCTCATAGCAATAATCATGTACCTTTTCAAAACTCCAGTTTTCATCATCCGGGTATTTCACTGTAACGCCAAGACCTGCTTGTAATTCTCTTTTGATAATATCCTTGAAGCCAAGTTTATCAAGCCCTGCATGGATTGCCTCAAACACCTCTGAATGTCTTTTCCATTTTGCATCTTCGCCTTCCGCAAAATATTCATCGAGTGCTTGACGAGCAGCATAAATAGTCTGGACGGGTGGCGTGAAATGCATCTCGCCTGTTATCTCAAAAAAGTGATACTGCATATACAAATTGCAATAATACGAGCGTTTAGGATATGATGCTGATTTTTTAATCATTTCTATATTTCCAATGACAAAAGAAAGCCCTGTCATTGCCATCAGTCCCTTTTGTGCAGATGCCATGCAGAAATCAATATTATCTCTTTCAATATCAATCGGACGCATCGCATAAGTGGAAATTGTGTCTACTATAAAAACCGCATTATATTTATGTGCAAGTGAACCAATTTCTCTAACAGGATTTAAGATACCCGTACCTGTTTCATTATGTGTTGCATAAACAAGCGCAATATCAGGATTTTCTTTTAATACCTGTTCCATCTTGTCTAAGTCTGGCAATTCATCTATCGGACATATAAAATTAAAGGACGGAAGACTATAATATTCACAAATTTCTGCCGCCCTCATACTGTAACTTCCATTATTGACAATCAATATCTTCTTTCCTTCAGGTAAAAGTGAATTGATACACACATCCATAGTAAGCGTGCCTGAACCACAAAAAAGTATAGAAGTATATTTATTTAGATCACCATGCACAATCCTAACCAAATCCTCACGCATCTGTTTCATCATTGATGAAAATTCTTTTTCGCGCGGACAAATATCAGGTACAACCTGCGCCATTTTTACGGTATCTGTTGTTGTTGCGGGACCGGGATTTAAAAGAATATTTCTTTTTATCTGCATATTCAGCAATACCCCCTTTGCTATCTTAACATACTATATACACACTCTAATAAGGTCAGGGCAAGAATAATGTTAATCGCCCTATAATGTTTTTGATATGCCTTTTGTATCAGCACCCCCATACCAACCCATGTTAGTGTTGCAGCTGTTCCTATTGTTGCAATAATGAGTTCAAACAGCAGCAAAATCCATAAGGAAGTGTTGTAATCTGTGACATATCCTGTCA
This sequence comes from Lachnospiraceae bacterium, assembly GCA_029067205.1. Classification (GTDB taxonomy): domain Bacteria; phylum Bacillota; class Clostridia; order Lachnospirales; family Lachnospiraceae; genus COE1. The sequence continues at coordinate 3,557 of JAIEEY010000421.1, read as the reverse complement.
ATGCAGTAATTCCAAATAAATAAATTTTTACATTGACAAACTGTAATAAAAATCCTTTTATAAATGATGCCGATTTTTCTGTATCACCTGTAGTTGGCTTGCTCAACGCAATATGGACTGCCAACCATAAAATATAAGCAGCTCCTATATATTTCATAATACCAAGCACATTCGGTAAAAAGGTACTTACCCCAAATACAAAAATTGCACATATAATCTGTACAACATAGTAGCCTGCAAAAATCCCCCAAAAAAGTGGTTTTCCTTTTTTATATCCATAGTTCGTTACTGTATTTAGTGCCAGAATATTCCCCGGTCCCGGAGTAAAAGCATTGATAACAGAATAGATAAAAAAATTACCTAATACATAACCCGGCATTTTTATGCCTCCTTTCCGTTTCTTTACCTTAGCACGGAACGTCATGTAATAGGTAATATCTGTTTTATATGCTTTTACATAGGGTGAGCCTATGTTTTATTTATGTCTGATACTGTTTCAAAGCCTCAACATAAATCTCCCCTAACTCTGATAGTTCTTTATCCTTGTTCAGTATGTATCCAATATGCATTACCTCATTTTCATCCAAAGGGATAGAAACGATAGAATCTCCCTGCAGGTATTTAGGGAAAATACCGCTTGAGATTGTATATCCATCTAATCCAATCATCAGATTCACAATAGCAGCACGGTCACTGACCTTAATACTCCTGTCAGCAGGTTCGTTGCTGAAAAGTTCCTCTGAAAAATTGGAGGATTCATAAGTTCCCTGCACAAAACTGAGCCGGGGATATGGTTTCAGATCATCCAGCTTAACAGATGTGCGTTTTGCCAACGGGTGGTTTATACCAATAAAGATGTGAGGTGTTGCCGTAAATAATTCATAAAAATTCAAATTATACTCTTCAAACAGCTTTCTCAGCACATTTGCATTACTGTTGCAAAGATATAGGATTCCCAAATCACTAAACCTGTTTCGCACATCTTCCACAATCTGATGCGTCTGTGTTTCATTCAGGATAAACTCAAACCTTTCCTGTCCAAAATGCTGTATCAATTCCACAAACGCATTTGTCGTAAAGGTATAGTGCTGCGTGGAAACGCAAAATCTCTGTTTGGCAGGCTTTTTATCAATATATTTTGCTTCCAGAAGTTCCATCTGCTGGACTACCTGCCTTGCATATCCTAAAAACTCCATGCCCTCCTTTGTCAGTGCCACTCCTGCCCGGCATCGGCTGAAAATTGTTATTCCGGCTTCTTTTTCTACCTCTTTGATAGCACCGGACAGACTTGGCTGAGAAATATACAGTTCTTTCGCCGCTTCCGTAATAGAGCCTCTTTCTGCAACGATTATCATATATTTTAATTGCTGTAGTGTCATGCTTCCTCCAATCTAAGCAAACTATGGTATTTGGTATATTTATCATTATAAAATGTTTTTCATCAGACTATATCATATCCAGCCGAAACTAATGCTTTTAAGGTTCTGTCAAAGTTTTCCTCTTTCACAAGAATATAATCTGTATTGAAAGTTGATACTGCAAAAATGCCAATTTTATTATCAGCAAGGATACAGGATAGTTTAGATAAAATTCCAATCAGTGAAAAATCTAACACTCCCTGTATTCTAAAGCCTTTCCACCCATCATCCCTCTCAGTGGTGTTTATAGGCGTATCCTCCGTAATACATACTAAAGAATATTCTTCATCTGTTTTTCCAATGAAATAAAACTCTTTATTCAAATCAATATCAAGTTCTGATGCAACTTTACAAACAGTCAAAGAATAGTCCAATTTTTTAATTTCCATAATCACCTCAAAACTGACAGTTATAAACGTCAAATTTATTGTCTTTAAAGGCTTTTTTTCATCCAAACATGAGGACAGCCTTCATCATCATCAATATCACCAAATTCAGTAAAACCTAAATTTTGATAAAAAGCGGTTATCCTGCATTGGGCGTGTAAAGCTATACATTTTCCACCATTTTTTTGAATATATTTTTCTGCTTCTTTGATAATGACAGAACCTATATTTTTGCCACGATATTCTTTGATAACTGCAAGCCTGCCTAATATATATGTATTCATCACTGCATCCCAAAATATGCGGCAGGTTGCAATCGGCATCTTATCCCCGTCAAACATTACAATATGTGTAGCGGTTTCATCTATATCATCAAATTCATTATGAAATCCCTGCTCATCTACAAATACTTTCTGTCTGACTTCTTTTGCATGATTGGGAATACCCTCATATATCACGGTTTCCATAATAAATTTATCCTCCTAAATATCTGCTTGCCTCTATCAATAATATTGAAATTATAGCACACGCCCAACCGGATCACAATGATATATATTGCTCTTTTGACCTCTCCTTTCTCTGTTCTTGGGCTTGATCCGTTTGCATACCTTGCGGTAATCCCGATACTCTGTCTAACAATTTTTCATATTTTCCAACAGATAGGAATATAAAAATCCTATGCTTTAACATAGTTTTTTCCTATATTTTAACACAATCTCCTATATTTCATAATATATATCTACTGGTTATGCAATTTTTTCTGTATTCCAAGAACCAGAATTCTTGAAGTTTATTTTCTTTACTTCTTGGATTCCGAAAATTAAAACTCTCGAAGTCATCTTTTTGAACTTCTGCAATTCTAAAAATCAGAATGTAACAATACTAAAAATAATTAGACTGAGTATAGTCATACTGAATCAATCCTATCCTAGAGACTTCCCTTTGCATCGTGGACAATGTGCATAACTGGCTATGGAGTCATGGATAACACTGTTCACAGCACATGGAAAAGCTAAAGTGCAGCTTTCCCACATCCTGCAAACAGCGTTACCCACAACTCCATAAACAGCCAGTTATACGACATTGCCCACAATGCCTACGCCTACGGAAGCCATCTCATTCATTCTATCTTTCTATCTCAATCACAAATATTTTGCTGGTTAAGAAAAGCCCTGCATATTATCATACACAGAGCCATTCTAATCTTTTATTCCCCTCTACATAGAGCGTTTTCTTTCTGTAAAATTCATTTTACGGAGTTATACCTGCCTTTTTTGCAAAGTCGGCTTTTCTCCCGATAAGTTCCGACTGTTTTTCCTTTGGCAGATTGTTAAATAAATCCTCATAGAAAACATCATCTAACTGCATTTCCCTAGCAAGCAAAAACACATTTAGATTGAAATATTCGTCCCAAAGCGCCTCAAACAAGCTGTTACTGTCTGTATAGGTGTCAAGTTCCTCAAAGCCATATGACGGTGTATAGCACTGCAATTTAACAAAACCATACCTGCCCACATCAACCACTATCATATCCTCGTCCTCTATTTCGTACAGTTCCGCAAACGCATCAATCACTTTGCGACACTTCTCCCGTTCTTCCTCCGTGATATATACCTTTTTTTCCATGTCCATTACCTCTATCCTTTCAAATCGTGGAATATTGTTTTCAGTTCATTCAATGCTTCTAAACCACATATTTGAAATGCCACATACGCCATTTTATACGGAATAGAGGTATGGCTGTCTGCATTTA
>JAIEEY010000420.1 GCA_029067205.1 Lachnospiraceae bacterium | reverse complement strand
GTCTGGCTCTGGTGTAGGGCTCTATCTGGCGCGTGAAATCGTATCAAGACATGAGGGGACATTGGTGGTATCGGCTCCGCGTCATAAGAAACAGGGGAGCTGCTTTGTGTTTCAGCTTCCGTATTTATAGTTATTTCACAATTACTATTCAGACATAAACAAAGTAGTGGAAATCATGCGCCAAAATTTGTGTGCAAAAACTGTTACAATTCACGAGATAAATTTGAAAATAAGTACAAATGTATTGACTTAGTAATGATTTGATAGTATGTTTATTATAGAAATGCTCTATAGATGATTGGAATATAGTGTGAAATTAAAATTTCACTATCTTGATTTGAGTGCCCGCCAAAGCGGGCGAATGGGAGTTAGTGTAACAATGAATGTTATGGAACTGTTGCAATGAGGGAAAAGATATGGCAAGTACGATACAAATCAGAGTTGATGATGAATTGAAGAGAAAATCCGACAGACTATTTAAGGATTTGGGAACAGACACGACAGCTGCAATTCGGATGTTTTTGACACAGGCTGTTGCTTATAATGGTTTCCCTTTTGAAATTAAGAAATTGAATGTCGAAAGCAACCCTTATAGGGCAATGACCGAAGAAGAAATGATGGCAAAGCTGGAGACTGCCAGAGAGCATGTGAAACAGGGAAAGTGCAGAAATGCTGATACAGTAATTTCTGACATGAGGGAAAAATATGGTCTATGAGGTACTCGTTTCAGAAGATGCAGAAAGGGATTTAGATCATTTTGTCAGATATCTTCTCTTTGAAAAAGAGAATGAACAGGCAGCAAGAAATCTGCTGGACGATTTTGAGATGACAAAGCGGAGCTTATCTTATGTGGCGGGTAGTTTGAAGGACTGTGCGAATCCAAGGCTGAAGGAACAGGGGTATAAAAGAATCAATTTTATGGCGCATCGGTATTTTATGTTATACAGGATAGAGGGTGACAAGGCAATTATCGATAACATATTTCATGAATTGCAGGATTATGAGAACAAGCTTGATTAGGGTTTGTTGGAAAGATATGAATTGAATGTGTCAAAAGGAATGTGCGGAAAAGTCTTACAAAATTGTAAGGCTTTTTTCTGTTTTTGAAAGCGGATTGAAAGAAAGCTGTGTAATAATAGTAATAGAAAAGAGGAGGCTTTGCAATGAATACTATTTTAAGAACGGAGCATTTATGCAAATATTATGGCTCAGGTGAGAATGAGGTGCGGGCGGTGGACGACAGCAATATTGCGATCGAACAGGGGGAGTTTGTGGCGATTGTGGGAAAGTCTGGTTCTGGAAAGAGTACACTTTTACATATGCTGGGCGGTCTGGATTATCCGACGAGAGGGAAGGTGTATGTGGGTAACATGGACATTTTTTCGCTGAAGGAAGATGCCCTCGCCGTTTTCCGCAGGCGTAAGATGGGGTTTGTCTTTCAGGCATTTAATCTGGTTTCGTCCATCAATGTATGGGAGAATATCGTACTTCCGATCGGGCTTGATGGAAAGAAGGTTGATACGGACTTTGTTGAGGATATTGTGAGTACCTTGGGACTAGATCACAAAATCCGAAATCTACCAAATACACTGTCAGGTGGACAGCAGCAGCGTGTGGCAATCGCCAGGGCATTGGCATCGAGACCGGATATCGTGTTTGCAGACGAACCGACGGGAAATCTTGATTCTAAGACGAGCGATGAGGTCATTAGTTTGATGAAAATGTCTGCGCAAAAGTACGGACAGACACTTGTGATGATTACGCATGATGAGGAAATCGCGCAATTGGCAGACAGGATCATTGTGATGGAGGACGGAAAGGTGGGGGAGATGCGATGATGCGTACCATAACAGATCTTGCGAAGGCAAATGTAAAAAAGGACAGGACGAGAAGTATTCTGATCATCACATCTATCTTGCTCACGACGCTGCTTCTGACAGCCGTTTCCAGTGCAGGATATGGCACCATCAAAATACAGGTGACAAACGCGGCAGAGCTATACGGGGAGTTCTATGGAATATACAAGGACGTGGCAGAGGAAAATATAGAGGAGATGGCACGTCATGCGGAATTTGCCGGCATTGGGGCAAGCGCGGACTATGCGGAGGTGGATAGCGCCAAAACGCTGGTTTTAGCTTGTATGGACGAGACGGCAAGGGAGATGGCGCGCGTAGATCAGTCATTTGTGGAAGGGCGTTATCCCGAGGCGGAAAATGAGATTGCTGCTGCGCCCAGATTTTTTCAGCTTATGGGATTGGAAAATCCCCAGATTGGCGATACGGTTACGATTGCATTCCGAACAGATTTGAAATCGACTTATAAACCAGAGGAGTTTGTCATCTGCGGATTTTTGAGGCAGTCAGAGATTGAGACAAATTCTATGACGGCGTGCACGTCAATAAAACATTTTGAGAAGAGTATCGCGAAGGAGGACAGGCGTTATAC
>JAIEEY010000042.1 GCA_029067205.1 Lachnospiraceae bacterium | reverse complement strand
ATACAAGTATTCACAAGGGAGTGAATAGATGTATTATTCAATCCTTTTTTGTTAGTTTCAATAGTTTACTACAATAAAGCGTAAAAGTATGTAAAAATCTATGAGAGGAGAAAGATTATGAAAAAGCGTAATGCACAAAGACTGTTGGCATCTGTGCTGGCTGCTTCTATGGTATTTGGACTGGCTGCCTGCGGCGGTAACAGCAATAACAACAGCAGCAACAATGACAGCAGTGACACAACGGTTGACAACGCTGCCAACGAAAACAGTGAATCCGCTGGCAGTACCGAAGACGAAGGAGACACAGACTCTGGTTATGTGGGACCTGATTGGGATGCTATTGATGCCATGAACTATGATGAAAAGTCCGATGCCCTGTATGACTATAACCTGGGTGAATTCAACGAATACTATCAGGTGGCCAAAGAAGAGGTTACGGATCTGGATAAGCGTATGGCGTTGATGGCTGTTGCTGAAGCGAAGCTGTTAGAGTCCGGCGTGTTCCAGCCTGTTCAGAGTAATGGTGGAAACTATGCCATGAGCCGCCTTGTACCTCGTACCGGCACCACTGTTTTATGGGGACTGGACGAATATAAGTGGCATACCTATCTGGTCACCAATGAACTGATTCGTACTGACGACAGGACAGAGCTGGTTTCCATATGGGGTGACAGTGCGACCGAGGAAGAATGGTTTGCTAATGCAAAGGCTTACCTGGATGAGAAAGGTTACACACTGAGTGACACATACAACTATGAGATTAGTTATCAGCTGGTGACATGGGATGTGATCGCTACCAGTATGACCAGCGATTCTTACTTTATTTCTCATACTTATTCAGGCTTGTTGGAATATGACTCTTTGAATCAGCAGCAGCCTGCACTGGCTGAGAGTTATGAAGTATCTGATGACGGTCTGACTTATACGTTCCATATCCGCGAGGGTGTGAAGTGGGTGGACCAGCAGGGGCGTGAAGTCGGCGAAGTGACGGCAGACGACTGGGTTGCTTCCATGCAGCATGTGGCTGATAACGACGGTGAGCTGGGATATCTGATGACTACCACGGACGGCTGTGGAATCAAGAATTATGACGCATGGGTGAATGGCGAGATTTCAGATTTCTCACAAGTAGGTGTTGAAGCTGTAGATGATTATACTCTGGTATACACATTGGAAGCTCCTTTCCCAGCTTTCGCGTCCATGTTGGGATATGGCTGTTTCGCACCACTGAACCGCTCTTTCTATAAGTCACAGGGCGGTACATTCTCAGCGGAAGGCGATGAATATACACCGGGTAATTACGGTACTGACCCCAGTCACATTGCATACTGCGGTCCTTATCTGGTTACAAACTACACGGAGAATAATGTTACCAGCTATTCTGCAAATCCTGCCTACTGGAATGCGGATGCCATAAATACTCCGAATATAAATATTTACTATAATGATGGTTCGGATCCGCTTCGTTCTTACAACGATGCAAAGGACAATGTTGCCTCGGGATGTGGATTTACCTCATCCGCGCTGGTGCAGGCACAGCAGGATATTCCAGATGGAGAAACAGAGTCATATTTTGATCTGTATCAATATGTATCTGCTACTGACGGCTCAACCTTCTGCGGCTGGGTAAATATCAACCGTGCAAGCTGGACGAATTACAATGATACCAGCGTAGGCGTATCCCAGCAGACAGACGAGGATAAGGCAAGAACCAGAGAAGCCCTGAGCAACCAGAACTTCCGTCTTGCTTTGGCAATGGCATTTGACAGAGGATCCTTTAATGCTACGAGTGTAGGAGAGGATCTGAAGTATGCAAGTCTTAGAAACGCCTTTGTACCCGGTACTTTCCAGAGTCTGGAGAATGATACAACGATTGAGATCAATGGTGAGAGTGCTACTTTCAAAGCAGGTACCTATTTTGGAGAGGTCGTACAGGCGCAATTGGATGCAGATGGAATACCACTTACCGTATGGGATCCGACGGCTGACGATGGCGTGGGTTCCGGCGACGGTTTTGATGGCTGGTACAATGTGGACAATGCGGTAGCATATCTGGATACTGCAATCGCTGAACTGGCACAGGTTGGTGTGGAGGTTTCTGCAGAGAATCCGATTTATATTGACATACCTTATGGTTCTTTTGCAGAATATTATTCTAAGAGAGGTAATGCATACAAGCAGTCAATTGAGAATGCACTTGGCGGAAAGGTAATTGTGAATCTGGTAGAATTTAATGATCAAACAAACTATACCTATTCTTATTACCGTATCAGCAACGGAAATGAAGCAAACTTTGACGCTGCTCCAGGTACCAGCGGATGGGGTCCTGACTATGGTGATGCGCAGACCTACCTTGATACGATCCAGCCTTATGGTTATATGTGCAAAAATATTGGATTGTACTAGGAACTGTCAAGACAGATCCTTAGATACAGCAGCAAAAATTGAAAGCACTGACGGAGGTGCGGGGGAGTCTTACTTCTCCGCACTTCCTTGTATAGAACAGGGACGGGCATTTCATGGAGGGATAGGAAAGTGGCAAAATATATAGTGCAGCGAATTATAAAGGGAATACTCTCTGCGGTCTGTGTGGTAATTCTGATCATGATACTTGTCTACTCTTTAATGGACAGAGGCAATATCTTTGCTGGGGATAGCAATTACACCAAGACTCAGAGCAATGCAAGAACGACTTATGAACAAAGCCGCTATCAGGCATTTGGCTATGTAGATTATGTGAATTATTCGGACTATATTACCATATTGGTAAAAAGAGGAGAGCTTGACGAAGAAAATAGAAGTGCTGCGGCGCTTATTGGACAGACACCGGAAAAGGATACTGAGATGGCGGCCGAATATATTCAGAAATTCACGGAAGAGTATGAAAGTCAGGGTTATACTGTTGTGCGTCTGGACGCAGATAAAAAAACCAACGGCCGGGTGAAAGACGGAGGGCAGGCAGCGCTCTTTGCTACCAGAGATAAACCTTTGTATACTCGTGTTGTTTCTTATTTTACGGGAATGTTTTTTATTGATAACATTCATTATGTGGATGAAGATACGGATATTGGAGAGCGCAAACTGACCTTTACGCTCTATGATCCGCTTTATGGCGGGGATAAGTTTTCTCCGGCTATTATCGGAAATGGAACAAAACATAGATATTTATTGTATTTTGACGGTAAATTCCCTTATTTCCATCAGAATTTTCTGACGCTGAATCTGGGAGAATCTTACACTGTGAACCGTGGCGTGGATGTGTTTGAGACAATGACTGCATCCCAGGGAACCTATGTGTTAAGCACTGTGAGTTATCCCACGGGGCATGTTGAGCAAAGCGCTGATGATCTGCATACAGCTACATATGCGGAAGGGTCTTTGGAGCAGAGCGAAATATATGCTGCGCGGTTTATAGATGATTACACAAATACGATTACAACGAAAGGAAGCATGTCGAAATTGGGGTATTCCTTTGTGATCGGTATTATATCGACTATTATTGCATATATTCTGGGTCTGCCTATCGGATTGCTGATGGCCCGGTTTAAAAACGGCATTTTAGATAAAATTGGAACCATATATATTGTATTTATCATTGCGGTGCCTTCGCTTGCATATATTTTCCTGTTTAAGGCGATCGGTGGAAGCGTATTCAAATTGCCGACACTGTTTAATATGGATTCGTCCAGCAAACTGATGTATGTGCTGCCTATCATATCGCTGGCTCTGCCCAGTGTTGCCAATCTGATGAAATGGATGCGGCGATATATGATTGATCAGATGAACAGCGATTATGTGAAGTTTGCCAGATCGGGAGGTCTTAGCGAGACGGAAATCTTTACAAAGCATATCTGGAAGAATGCTGCGATTCCAATTGTACATGGTATTCCGGGAAGTATTCTTTTCGCTATGACAGGAGCGATCATTACGGAGCGCGTATATTTGGTTCCGGGTGCAGGTAATTTGCTGACACAGGCGATCAACAAGTATGATAACGGCGTAATTATAGGCGTTGCTCTGTTCTATGCATTGCTGACAGTACTCTCAATTATTCTGGGAGATATTCTGATAGCCAGTGTAGATCACCTTTCTCTAATACACATAAAACAAAAA
>JAIEEY010000419.1 GCA_029067205.1 Lachnospiraceae bacterium | reverse complement strand
ATAGAGTACTGTTATACATATATGTATAGCAGTATTTTTTTGCTCATATTTATACTGTGCTCAGTATAAATTTTTAACAAATACTTTCATGCATTGTTGTGAAAGATGTCAATCGAATATATACCGTACCCAGTATATAATAGTCTTAACAACAAACAACAAACAACAAAGCACCTTGATAATTGAATAGAGTTTACATCTAAATTGTGATATACTCATTACAATACAAATCATAAAGCAACCACATAAAGGAGTGATTATATAATGACTGATAACGAATTATTATTAGCAATTTCTGAAATGATTGACCCCATAAGAGGTGATATCAGAGAAATCAAAAAGGAAGGTAAGGAAATAAAAAGGGAAGTTGATGAGGTTAAACTAAGAGTAAAAAAATAGAATTGAAGCAAGAAACGGATATTATCCCACCCCTTGACAATGTTCAAGCTTGCTACACTTCCACATACGACAGATACAAAGACAGTGTTGAAGATTACGAAGCAATGAAACAAGACATATCTATTATGAAAAAAGTAATTACAGAACACAGCGAAAAATTAAACAAATTAGCATAGCAGCTGAATAACATATATCACAATAAAAGTGTAAGGTCTATTGAATTATCAAGGACTTTGCACTTTTCTATTTTAGGAGGACAACCGCAATGATCAAGAATAGTAAAACCTCCTCTCCTTTATGGGCTTGCGAAAAAATATTTGTGGTGTTATTTTTATTATCTCGCAATTTACCATAAAATGGGAGTTTTTTATATTAAATTTTTAAGCGTCAATGCTGTTTTCCTCTTGACATATACTGTCTACTATTGTAAACTATATTTGTCTACACAAGTAGTCATATAAGAGGCATCTTACCAATAAAAATCTTAGTAGCCTTAAATCAACCACGGACAGAATGGAGGATTCTTATGGAACAAAAAATAACTGTATCAGACTCGGAACTGGAAATACTGGAGGTCCTATGGACTGCGGAAACCGCACTCAATGCAAACGAAATCCGCAGTGCCTTAAACAATTACAAAAGCTGGGAGCGCACGACTGTCCTGACATTGATTCAGAGACTTGTGAAGAAAGGGGCTGTCGCGCAGGAAAAAAGGGCGCAAAGCAATCGCGGAATCTACTATTATACTCCTTGCATTGCGCGCGAAGAGTATGTTCGGGCTGAGACCAAAAACTTCGTAGAGAAATTTTTTAAGGGTCGCTCCAAAAATCTGGCGGCCGCACTGGTTGACAGCGAAGCACTGACCAAAAAAGACATCGAGGAACTCCGCGACTATTTTAACCAGAACCTTTGATCATCAATTATCATCCTATTTTCGAATGGAGGGATTTCAATGCAGGAATTTATCACGAGACAGCTTTTCCCAATCTTGCTGTCATTGTCCTTATCGGGTGCTTTGATTGGTATTTTTATTGCTGCCATACACCCCTTTACTTTACATTATTTTACAAAAAAATGGAATTACTATATCTGGCTGCTTGTCGTCATACGGCTGTTGCTTCCGTTTCATTTTGAATTCAATTTCCTGAAACCGCTCAATTTTCATGTGGGATTCAGTCAGTATAATGACATGGCACAGACTGGCGGCATGGTTCAGTACGATGGCGGAAAGCAGCTTAACAGCTCAGAACAGTTTGATGACATACAGCAATCTGAACCCAATCTCCCTAGCAGCAATATAACCACGGCACTGCATAATGAACATAGTACTGCCTTGCATCAATCGGAAGCTGATGCAGCACTTTTGGGTGCAAAGTTTTCTGCGGCAGGCATTTGGACTGCTGCCGCGTATACATGGTTTCTCGGTGCCATTTTTGCCTTCCTCATCAAACTATGGAACTACTGGCGCTTTAAAAACACGATTAAAAAGAACTGCACGCGCATCACCGACAACTGCATTGTCGCCATGGAAAATGCTTTTTGTTCGAAACTCCATATAGAGAAAATACCTGCTATTTATGAGAGCACTGCTGTTTCCACCCCTATGACAATTGGGCTATGGAACCCTATGATCGTCATTCCGAAAATGTTTTCTGACCAAAATGCCCTTGCGGTTTTGAGCATGGAACAGAATCTGACGCACTTTCAGCTGGTGCTCCATCATGAACTGATTCATGTCGCGAGAAAAGACCTGCTATACAAATGGGTTTGTCAGCTATTGCTCTGCGTTCACTGGTTCAATCCAGTCCTTCACAGTGTCATTAGACAGATTAACCGCGACTGTGAGCTTTCCTGCGATGAGGCAATTCTCCCAGAACTGACAGAGACAGGAAAGCAGATGTACGGCAACATCCTATTAGATACTGCGGAACAAACGATTGCCTGCAGGCAAAACGTTCTTTCCACCACGCTTCTGGAAACTCAACCACTACCGGCTAAAGCCGGTAGGTTCAATGTGCTGCTAAAGCAGCCTAAAGTGTGCTCCCTAAAGG
>JAIEEY010000418.1 GCA_029067205.1 Lachnospiraceae bacterium | reverse complement strand
AAAAAGACATTATTGCAGTATGAGACAATCTTATCTGTCATGGAGCCAAATATCTGGTATCGCGCAAGTGAGTTTATGGATATTCTTGGTATAAAAGAGAGCAGAACAAAAGAATTGCTCCGGGAATTGGTAGCTGCTGATTTGCTGGAAAATGACGGGGCAACAAAAGGAAAGAAATATAGAAAGATTTCCAAGTAAATTTTTCAGGAACCAAGAGTGAAACAGTTCTTCATTATAATTTTTAGTCATGCCGCTCCTGCATATCATCATATGTTTCACAAAAGCGCGCTGAAAAAGAGGGCTCTTCACCAGCGGCATATAGGTGTGAAATATCCCCAAAGCTGCTGATGCGGAAAATGGCAGTGCCCTCCCTGCGTTCTTCCGTGTAAACCGTAGTGACTGATGTGGGCGCTGCTGCCGTGTGATGCCACAAAAGCATGGGGGAGATGTTCATAAGATGACTTAGAAGGACACATTCTACTCCAAAGTGGCAGAAAAAGGCGAGAGTATCGCGGTTTGGTTTTTCTACATGATAGATGTTGTCTTTTCTTCTATAACCATGTTCTGCAAGCAGCTTGTCAAAGTGGTCTGATACCCACTGATATTCCCTGCCGACATTTCCCTCCTCCATGACAGGCTGCGTCCACCATTGATTTTGGTCATAAAAACATGTTTCGCTTGTCCAGTCCTTGGGCAGCCAGTCCCATGTAATTGTGCGCCTGTCAGTTACATCAGGACGCTGTATGGAGGGGGCAAATTCCCGCAGCCACTCATGTGTGACAGCAGTGCGGTTCATTTTTTCTAATGTGCAGGACGCAGTGGCCTGGGCGCGTCCAAGCGGCGATACATAAAAATTATCAATATTCATTTTGCACAATCTCTCTGCCACCAGTCTGGCTTCACACCAGCCCTTTTCGGTCAGTGTATCGTTTTCATAATCAGGATCGCCGTGTCTTATAATCAACAATCTCATAAGATCTCCTCGTTTCTATTATCATTCTTACTATTTTCTTCTTTTTATCTATTCTATCATAGATGGGAAGAAGTTGAAAGTATAAATGATGAAGAATGAGATTAACTGCTTGACGATATACTAAGAATAGTGGTATGATTATTGTATAAATTTTCAGAAAAATCAAAAAATGCTGTTAACGATTTGGACAAGTTTCCGAATCTTTGTCAGCGGAATGTGAGGTAAAATCATGTCGAATCTAATAGAATTTTTCAGAATGGTATTATCATACCTTATGGTTTTTGCAGTGATCGTTGTTGTGTCAGGTGTTGGTGGATTCATCGGTGTCAAGGTGTGGAAGCCGAAGACGAAATCAGAGCAGGTAAAGGAATAAAAATATTTAGGGAAAGGTGTAAAGCTGTATGGTAACAGTCTTTACACTTTTTCTTTCCTACATTCAGAAGTAACTCGGAGTTACAGTTCAGCTTAGGATTTTGCACTGCGCCGCAAAGTCTGTAGGAAAACGTAGTGGTTGAGATGCATCAAGCCATCGCGAAGCGATTTTGCATGGCTTGATGCGTTACAGTTCGGCTAAGCTGAACTGTAAGAACTCGGAAATAATCACACTATTTTGTGATTGACAACAAGATTTGGTTGCACTATACTAGTATACAGACACTATATATAGTATGTTAATTAAATAACACATACTATATAAAAGAAAAATGCGTATAAGGGAGTAGGATGTAAATGAGCGAAGAAATCGATTACAGTGTGCTTTATCAGCCGAAAAAAAACGTTTTTGTAATCAAGAAGGATGGAAGCAAAGAGGCATTTAACGTGCAGAAGGTCATCGTTGCCGTGGGGAAATCTGCCTACCGTGCACTGACAAAATTCACGGATGCGGAGAAACGTCAGATTTGTCAGGATGTCATCGACAAGGTGGACGAGATGGAGGACGAGAAAATTCCCATTCAAGTGATGCACAATATTGTCGAGAGTGCCCTGGAGGACGTGAAGCCGATCGTGGCAAAGAGTTACCGCGATTACAGAAATTACAAGCAGGATTTTGTACGCATGATGGACGATGTGTACAAAAAGAGCCAGTCCATCATGTATGTCGGCGATAAGGAGAATGCGAATACGGATTCGGCGCTCGTTTCTACAAAGAGGAGTCTTATTTTTAACCAATTTAATAAAGAGCTTTACCAGAAATTTTTCCTGACGACGGAGGAGATCCAGGCATGCAGGGACGGCTATATCTATATCCATGATATGTCAGCGCGGCGTGACACGATGAACTGCTGTCTTTTTGACGTGGAAAATGTGCTTTCCGGCGGATTTGAGATGGGAAATATCTGGTATAATGAGCCAAAGTCGCTGGATGTGGCTTTTGATGTGATCGGTGATATCGTGCTTAGTGCGGCAAGCCAGCAGTATGGCGGTTTTACGGTTCCTGAGGTTGACAAAATTCTTGCACCTTATGCGGAGAAGACTTATCGATCAGCGATTGAGAAATATGTTGGTCTTGGCATTGACCAGAAAAAGGCGGAAGAGGTGGCGATCACGGATGTGGAGCGCGAGTTTGAGCAGGGATTTCAGGGCTGGGAATACAAGTTTAACACCGTGGCAAGCAGCCGTGGCGACTATCCGTTTATCACGGTGACAGCGGGTATCGGAACAGAGCGCTTTGCCAAAATGGCGACGATACAGATGCTGAATGTAAGGCGGAAGGGACAGGGCAAAAAGGACTGCAAGAAACCAGTGCTTTTCCCGAAGATTGTCTTTTTATACGATGAAAATCTTCATGGACCAGGAAAGCCCCTTGAGGATGTGTTTGAGGCAGGTGTCAAATGCTCTGCAAAGACGATGTACCCTGACTGGCTCAGCCTGACAGGCAAGGGATATATCGCAAGTATGTACAAGCAGTATGGCAAGGTGATCTCACCTATGGGCTGCCGCGCGTTTCTCTCCCCATGGTATGAGAGGGGCGGTATGCATCCCGCTGACGACAAGGATGAGCCTGTGTTTGTGGGACGTTTTAACATTGGTGCGGTCTCGCTGCACCTGCCCATGATCCTTGCCAAGTCAAGGCAGGAGAGCCGGGACTTTTACGAGGTGCTTGACTATTATCTGAATCTGATCAGGCAGCTGCATATCAGGACATATGCATATCTTGGAAATATGCGTGCTTCGACCAATCCGCTGGCTTACTGTGAGGGCGGCTTTTTGGGCGGCCATCTGAAGCTTTCGGACAAGATCAAGCCATTATTGAAATATGCGACAGCTTCCTTTGGCATTACGGCATTCAATGAGCTTCAGATGCTCTACAATGGTAAATCGCTTGTGGAAGATGGCGCATTTGCATTAGAAGTCCTGGAGTATATCAACAAAGAAGTCAGTCGTTTTAAGGAGGAGGACGGAAACCTCTATGCGATCTACGGCACGCCGGCAGAGAATCTCTGTGGTCTGCAGGTAAAGCAGTTTCGGGCGAAATACGGCATCGTGGAGGGTGTGTCTGACAGGGAGTATGTCAGCAACAGTTTCCACTGCCATGTGACAGAGGATATCACTCCGATCGAGAAACAGGATTTGGAATACCGGTTCTGGGAGTTGTCCAACGGCGGCAAGATTCAGTATGTGAAATATCCGATTGATTATAATGTCTCTGCGATCAAGACGCTAGTGAGGCGTGCGATGGAGATGGGATTTTATGAGGGTGTCAATCTGTCGCTGGCTTACTGTGATGATTGCGGGCATCAGGAACTGGAGATGGATGTGTGCCCGAAATGCGGCAGCAAAAACCTGACGAAGATCGACCGCATGAATGGATATCTGTCCTATTCCCGTGTCCATGGGGATACGAGATTGAATGATGCGAAGATGGCGGAGATTGCAGAACGGAAAAGTATGTAAAAAACGAAGTAATTCTGGAAGGCATTCTTTGCTTGCAGGACTTGAATGGTGGAGGTTGGATTGATTATGAGATATCATAATATTACAAAGGATGATATGTTAAATGGCGACGGGCTTCGCGTTGTTTTGTGGGTGGCAGGGTGTGAGCACTGCTGTAAGGGATGCCAGAATCCTGTGACCTGGGATCCCGATGGCGGACTGCCATTTGATGATGCTGCCAGAACGGAGATCTTTGAGCAGCTGGACAAGCCGTATATTGAGGGGATTACGTTTTCCGGCGGAGATCCGTTTCACTATGCGAACCGGGACGGCGTGAGGGAACTTGCGGCGGAGATCAAGGAGAACTATCCGGATAAGAATATCTGGCTGTACACGGGAGATGTATGGGAAAATGTTATGAAGTACCCGGTGATCAGGTATATTGATGTGCTGGTTGACGGCGAGTTTATTCAGGATAGGAAGGATGCAACGCTTCTGTGGAAGGGCAGCAGCAATCAGCGTGTGATCAATGTGCAGGCTTCACTGGCGCAGGAAAATCCAAGAATCCCGGTACTGCACTGCGGGGATTATGATGATCTTCCTATGGGACGGGAGACGGTCGGAATGCAGGATCAGAATATTGTGCCGTTTAGTGCAGACGGAAGCTGTGCGATCAAGAAAAATGCGTGTGAGGCGTGAGCGATGGTGCTGTGGGGAGGCAACGATGAATATAAAGATAAAATATTTTACAGATAAGGTACAGAAGCTGGAAAAGATATCAAAGGGAAACTGGATCGATCTCAGGGCTTCGGAGGAAGTTGAGATGAAGCAGGGGGAATTCAAGCTGATTCCGCTGGGTATAGCAGTAGAGCTTCCAAGGGGGTATGAGGCTCATGTAGTACCAAGAAGTTCTACTTTCAAGAATTTCGGGCTGATCCAGGTGAATCATCAGGGAGTGATCGACGGACCTGACCGCGAGACCGGAGAGGGCGGCTACTGCGGAAATGATGACCAGTGGTTTGTTCCCATGTACGCGATGCGTGACACGGTGATTCATCTGAATGACCGCATCTGTCAGTTTCGGATCATGGAGCAGCAGCCGGAACTTGTATTTGAGGAAGTCTCAGAACTTACTAGTGCGAATCGCGGAGGTTTTGGGTCGACTGGGAAAAATTAGAAGATCCGCAGGGAATTCCCTGCGGATCTTCTAGTACATTGTCGCAGTATGATTGTCAGCGCTTTAGTTTAGCAGATAAATCATAAAATTCAAATACCCGGCGTAAGTCACCCACAAGAGATATGGGATCTGAAGGTAGGCCGCTGTGGTGTCGAGTTTGCTGAACTTGAATATCATTTTCAAGATGCTGGTCCAGAGAACCGTAAGCCAGATAAATGCAAACAGGAAAGTACACATGTTAAAGAAGATGACCGGCCACAGGAAGTTAAAGATCAGTTGGAGCGTGTAGTTGAGCAGGGCATCGAAAACATCGTCGGGGTATGCAGCTTTCTGCAGGAAGATTCGTGCACTGCCAACGCCCATCAATATGTAGAGGAGTGTCCATACGATCGGAAATAGTATGGATGGCGGAGCCAGAGGCGGCTTGCGCAGCAGGGAATAGATATACAGGTTTTTGCGAACGAGAAACGCCGAGAGACCGCCGACACCAAGAGCAATGGAGATAGAGACAAAATACAGTTTTAATTTAGCCCGCATAAGAAACCTCATGACAACAATAGATTCTATCATATTCTATGCGTTACATCATTTGCTTATGTGGGATTTTTATTTCCGCTGGTAAATGGAGTAATGCAGGCTCTGGAGCAGGACAACCGCCTCGTCCAATGCAGTCTGGTCATAAAATTCAACGCGCAGTATACCCTCCTCAAAATCCCTGTTGTGTATGATGCCAATATTCTTGATCGAGATATCCGCCTTGGCAAGCAGTGTGGCGAGTGAGGCGATGGAACCGGCCTCGTCAGGAATATCCACATAGCAGGCAAAGACTTTCTTGATCGGTCCCTTTGGCAGATCTGCGAAAGAGTCTCTGTATTCTCTGGATGCGGTAAATAAGTCGTAGGTAAATCCTGTCTGTTTTGCGCGAACAGCCCTGCTGATGGTTTGCAGCGAATCAATGTAATCATCTAGCAGACCCGCAATGTTTTCGGTGTTGGACATACAGATCGACTCCCACATTTCAGGGGAGGAGGAGGCGATGCGCGTGATGTCCTTGAAACCGCCGGCAGCGATCATCTTCATCGTCTCATTCGCAGAATCGTGGTCGTGTACCAGATTGGCGAGGGCGGCGGCGACAAGATGCGGCACATGGCTGATGGCGGCAGTCACATAGTCGTGCTCCTTGTGGCTTAAGATCAGAGGGATTGCGCCCATTTTCTTTACAAAAGAATAGTACTCTGCAACGGCTTCCTGATTCACGTCTTGCGTGGGCGTGAGGATATAGTACGCATTTTCCAGAATAATGGGATTGGCATTGGCAAACCCTGTTTTCTCACTGCCTGCCATGGGGTGGCCGCCGATAAAATGGCTGTCCAGCCCCAGCTGTGAGACTTTCTCGTGGATAGCCCCCTTGACACTGCCGACATCCGTGATGATCGTCTTTTCGGACAGGAGGGGTTTTAGCTGTTCCAGAAATTGGTTATTAACGGCGACAGGGGCGCATAGAAATATCATATCACAGTCAGAGAAAAGCCCGTTTATTTCAGTAGTGCCAACATCAATCGCGCCGGCAGCAAGCGCCTCGTCCAGTGTGGATTGTCTACGTGCGTAAGCGATGATCTGTGCTTCGGGACATATCTGCCTGATTGCAAGTGCGATGGAGCCGCCGATTAGCCCAAGACTTAAAAAACCGAATTTATTCATATTCATAAAGTATTAAATCCTTTCTGAAAAGATATGTTCCTTACTATGTGATATTGCAACATGGCAATATTGGAAGCATGTTATGACATTGATAATTATCGCACTTTAAAGTGCTAAAGTCAACAGATTTATGTGTCTGCCAAAAATTGATGATTCGAAAAGTAACAGTTCACCCAATTCCAGCTTTATGCGTGAGTCAGGCATTGATGGTGTGAACTGCAACCAATTTTGCACACAAAATGCTTTCCGATATTATGATGTGAGTGAACAGTAACTCTGAATATTTAATAGGAAAAAGAAATGTCAAGCTTAAAATTATGGCAATTGTGACGAAATTTTAACAAGGATTTTATGCAAAATACAGTATGCAAATTGCACAAAAATGATTGAATTGTCTGATAAATTATAGTAAACTTGTAATAGTTAGGTCATGCAGATTAGCATGGTGAACTATCATTATATAACGAAGGGTGTCCTCACAGAAATTTTTGTGTCGGATTTGTGAGTGCACCCAATCAATTAGGAGGTAGCTGCAATGAACATTTACACAACTGATAAGATCCGAAACATAGTATTATTAGGCCATGGTGGGTCAGGAAAGACGAGTCTTGTGGAATCAATGGCATATCTGTCAGGTATCACTTCGCGCATGGGAAGAGTGGAGGACGGCAATACCGTCAGTGATTTTGGCAAGGAAGAGCAGAAAAGAAAGATTTCCATCAGTACATCAGTCGTACCGATCGAGTGGGAGGGTGTAAAGATCAATATCCTCGATACGCCCGGATATTTTGACTTCATAGGTGAGGTTGAGGAGGCTATCAGTGCGGCAGATGCGGCAGTCATCGTGGTATCAGGCAAGTCCGGCGTTGAGGCAGGAACAGAGAAAGCTTGGGAGCTGTGTGAGAAATACAAGCTGCCAAGAATGATATATGTTACAGGAATGGATGCAGACAATGCGTCATTCAAGAATGTTGTGGAGAAACTCACGGAAATGTACGGCAAGAAAATCGCTCCGTTCCATTTCCCAATCAGGGAGAATGAGAAATTTGTGGGTTATGTCAATGTTGTGAGTGAGACAGGAAACCGCTGGAAAGGCAAGGATGTGGAGGAGTGCGAGATTCCTGAATACAGCAAAGACAACCTGAACCTGTACAGGGATACACTGATGGAAGCGGTTGCTGAGACAAGTGAGGAGTTTATGGATCGTTATTTCGGCGGAGAGACATTCTCTGAAAACGAGATTCGCGCGGCACTTCGCACGAACGTGATTGACAGCGCGATCGTGCCAATCAGTATGGGTTCCAGCCTGTTATGCCAGGGTACATATACGCTGCTCGACGATATTGTTAAATATATGCCAAGCCCAGAGAACAGACAGCTTGCGGGATTCAATATGAAGACCAACGAAGTGTTTGAGGCAAATTACGACTTTGCAAAGGCAAAATCAGCATATGTTTTCAAGACAATTGTGGATCCGTTTATTGGTAAGTACTCTCTGATCAAGGTATGTTCTGGCGTATTTAAGTCAGATGATACGATATACAATAAGGACAAAGATGTTGAGGAAAAAGTCAGCAAGCTTTATATCCTGCAGGGCAGCAAGCCAATTGAGATCAGTGAGCTTCATGCAGGAGATATCGGAGCGATCGCAAAGCTCACAGCGGCAAGGACGGGAAATACCCTTTCCACAAAGGCGACCGTGATCGAGTATGGCAAATTTGAGATTTCGAAGCCTTATACCGCAAAGCGCTATAAAGTGCCGAACAAGGGCGATATTGACAAAGTATCGCAGGCATTGCAGAAGATGTCACATGAGGATCAGACTTTGAAAGTTGTCAATGATGTGGAGAATAGACAGACGTTGTTATATGGCATTGGAGATCAGCAGCTTGAAATTATTCAGAGCCGTCTTGTCAACGAGTATAAGTGCGAGATCGAGTTGAGTGATCCCAAGATTGCGTTCCGCGAGACGATCAAGAAGAAATCCGATGTGGAGTACAAGTATAAGAAGCAATCC
>JAIEEY010000417.1 GCA_029067205.1 Lachnospiraceae bacterium | reverse complement strand
ATTTATAGGTATTTACACAAATTATCGCATATACATTTAGTCCCGAAAAGTAATTTTTCTAGAATTGTTAGTCCTGAAATCTGGGAATTTAACGTTTAGATTAGATGAACGGGAGCGTTAAGTGAGGAAGGAAAAATTAATAGCTTATGAAAAAGATAAGTATTTGTGTGCCCTGTTATAATGAGGAAAAGAATATAATGGACGCATATGATCGTATAACAAATGTGATAAGAGATTTAGACCAATATGATTATGAAATATTATTTGCCGATAATGCGTCGAACGATAATTCAGAGACAATTTTACGGGATTTGGCCAATAAGGATAAACATGTCAAGGTAATATTTAATTATAGAAACTATGGGCCACAGAGATCAGGAACAAATCTTTGTTTTAGAGCAACGGGTGATGCGATTATTGCTCTCCCATGCGATTTGCAGGAACCACCAGAAATGATTCCCGAATTTGTAAGGGAATGGGAGAAAGGTAATCTGATTGTATGGGGACAAAAGACTAAGAGTAAAGAGATGCCCATTAAATATTTTGCACGCAGTATATATTACAAAATAATTCAAAATTTTTCAGATTATCCTCAGTATGAGCAAACGACAGGTTTTGGGATAACAGATCGTTCTGTGTATGATAAGGTGAAGGAGTTGAATGATCCAGATATGGCATTGCGTCATTTAGTTGCAGAACTAGGTTATCCAGTAAAATTGATTCCGTATACACAAGAACAAAGAAAAAAAGGAAAGTCCAGCTATAATATTTGGAGATATTTTGATTTTGCGTTAGATTCTTTGATCAGGACATCTAAGGTTCCTTTGCGACTTACTACAATTTTGGGTGTAATTTGTTCTGTGATAAGTTTTGTGATGGGAATCATTTATCTGATATATAAACTGATTTGCTGGGATACTTTTTTAGCTGGTATGGCACCTGTTGTCATTGCGGTATTCTTCTTGGGTTCAGTCCAGATTTTGACAATAGGTATGATAGGAGAGTATGTTGGTGTGATTTTAACTAAGGTGACAAAACGTCCTATAGTTCTTGAGAAAGAGTGCCTTAATTTTGATGATAACGAAGAAAAAGATGGCAAAAGAGAGAATTGATATTATATGGAACAAAAATAATACAAATATGGAGGAAATAAAATATGTATAGGGAGTGTCCAATATGCAAAAACAACGGGGGTATTGAAAAACATTAATATGTGTCTTCCGGAAGGAAATCCATTACCAACATCTTACAATGTAGTATCTTGCAGCAAATGTGGATTTACCTATGCGAATGTAAATGCAACACAGAAAGACTACGATAATTATTATAAGAATTATAATGTATATGCTGAAAATAATGATTTAAAAGTAGAAGAACAGGGAATGGAACAACAGTAAAATTATTTATGCGGGCTGATAAGTGACAAGATTGATGTAAATGCAAAAATTTTGGATGTGGAAGCGGCGATTTTTTATTTTTCTTAAAGGAAAAAGGTTTCATAAATTTATGTGGTCTGGATCCATCAGAACATTCAATAAAAAAATTAAACGAAAGAGGACTCAAGGGAGTTCGGGGAAGTATTTTTGAGCCTGTTATTAAGAAGGAAAAGGAAGGGTATGATGTTGTAGTCTCGACGGCAGTAATGGAGCATATTTATGATGTGCACATGTATTTATCTCATATGATTGATTATTTGAGAAAAGATATAAAGTCGTATCTTTTGCTTTTTGTACCAGCTGTAGAAGGTTTTCAACAGCATATATGCACTATTCCAAATTACTTTAATCATGAGCATATCAATTATTTTAGTAAAATATCATTAGATAATTTATTGTCTGTATAATGGGGTTAAAACCCTCGCCTTAAGGCGAAACCTTTAGGTCAACCCCATAGCTTCAGGTT
>JAIEEY010000416.1 GCA_029067205.1 Lachnospiraceae bacterium | reverse complement strand
GTATTATATTCTGCTCTTTGCGCACCGTCCGGGAATTTAACCCACGAAAGATTATTGCAGCCTGATAATGTATTGTCAGGAATACTTGATCTGAGCAATCCTGGGAATGTCACCTCCTGGAGCGTATTCCTGTTGGCAAGAATGTAGTCGTAATCATCTGTCGCATTGGTACTATAATCAATATCCGTATTGCCGCCTGGGAACGTAAAACTCTGCAGGCTGCCTCCAGGATTTGCAATTGCAAATGCACCCTTTTCAATCTTATATTGGCTGTTATTATTTTCCGGAAACTTCACATCTGTCAGTCCAGTACAGTCATAAAAAGCATATTTTTCAATCGCAATATTATTTCCTCTGCCCACATCATCAAAGGTAACAACTGCTAAATTTCGTGCTTTGGCAAAAGCACCTGCACCAATCGTTGTAACCGGTGACGGAATCGTCACACTTGTAATCATTGTACCATAAAACGCCTTTTTATCAATCGTTATAAACCTATTTGAAGCAACATTACCGCTAAACTCAAACTCAACTTTTGACAATCTGGTGCATTCTGCAAACGCCTCTTGGGCTATAATCTCGCAAGCTGTTGTATTAATTTTAACCTCTGTCAGATCGGAACCGCTAAATGCTTTCTCACCTATAAATCTAATACCCTGCGGGAGCGTGATCTTATTTAAAGTCGTCTTATAGAATACTTGATCGCCGCTTGGATCATAACTTGCAATTCCTACAATATTGACCTTGGAGCCAGCTGTTGCAGGCAAATAACCATTCTCATCCAACCAAGCATATGAACCGTTTTTTGTATATTGCGGAACATAAACTGTCACCACATCGCCACTGGATTCCAACTTTAATAAACTTTTTAATCGGTAATCTATTAAATCAGTGTTTCCTTTTTTACAATAATTCCGAATAATATAGTCAACAATACCATCCAATCCATTCTCCGCCTTGTCAAAAGCGTTCCAAGAGTTTGACAAAGTGGCGGTAGCATTAAAATTAAATCCATTTGCTTCGCTTACGTAAGAATTCCATTCATTTTCATCAGTAGACGTCCATGAATAATCAGTAGCAGAAACTCTGTTGATAAAAGTGTTTACTTTTGTAATAAAGGAATTTACGCTTCTGTTGTATGCATCTATTTCGTCCAGTTTCGCGTTATAAAGCGCCCAGCCAAAACCTAAATCTTTTCCATACATATCACTTGGTTTCAAGCTAATCGGATTAAATTCCGTATATCCCTGTGCATTCGAATTATTGCTAATCGGAGTTGATAATACAGCAACAGGGTTACCAGTGGGACTTTCTTTCTGGATTGTTCTCACCGTTATGGAAGTAACGTTTGCATTTAATCTATCAGGAACCCTCAGTGTTGTCTCCTGATTCTGCTGGAATGTCAACTCAAACGGATCACTATTATCTAATCTGTTACGCATATCCCTAATAAAATCAGGATCAAACTGAACATAATCACAATATTCCACTTGATTTATCGTCAACTCTGTTGTGCCCGTATGACTTCCGTCGCCTATGATATCATTCGTGATAATTGCATCACTACCACTTGACTTCGTTTTAACCTCAAACAGTTCAACAAGCGAAAGGGTGCCATTGGAATCTTCTATGATGCGCTGCACTGTTTTTGGGCCATTACTATATCCATTTTCATAGTTATTTTTAACATAATGAGCGCCTGCCCCGTCAATCTCACTCTCAGCATTCTCAAGCGCCCTAGCGTCCGCCGCCCGCATCGTACCATAGTTCTCCACTGGTATCGCAGCCACAACGATAGCCATAATCATAGTGAGCGCCGCGACTGTCCGCATGACTCTCCTTCTTAACTTATAGTTCTTTTTCTTCCTACTCTTTGCCATCTTGTTTCTCCCCACTTCGTTATTTATATTCCCTTTTATTGCCAGTATCACTTGCTGTCACAATTTATATGAAATTATGTTCCAATTTCACTATATCAGAACATAATGTTGCACAACTCTTTCGTCCCGATTCATTACGTTATATGAAACGGTTTCATTTGCCTGACCGCTTCCTCCAGGGGATTTTTCATGCTTCACTGCCCCATTTATGTCCGAACCAATCCTATCATTTGTTCAAAGCCTTCTATGGATTCCGCCTTCGCAGCAGCTTTGTGCCACTTTCGCAAGACTTCCAGATCTGTCTGTCCCATAATATGTTCTCTAAGCATTTCTGAAGGTTCTCCTATGTCTTCAAGAAGCTCTATGACAGCCTCTGCCTTTCCCTCTGCCTTTCCCTCTGCCTTTTCTTTTTTCATGATCCTTTCAAATGAACTGCACATGATTTTCTCATCTCCTTCTCTAAGCTGCTGTATGAATTCCTTCCGTTCCCTTTCGCCTAGTTCCCTGACCACATTCGAGAACCATACGATCCACTCATTTAGATCACTTTTCTCCATCGTCCTAACACGACGCACAAGTTCCACAATCCCTGTACTGTTCCATTCCTCTTTTGTACTTTTCTTATCTGCAAGCAGGATATTGTCTATGAGCGTGTTGGAGCTCTTAATCTTTGAGACTGCAAGACTTTTGACTGACACCAGGACATACTCAAAGTCCACAACATACTTCCCAAACAGTTCTTCCTGTCCGATCATTTCCCGGAACCTGTGTGCTGCTGTCCAGCTCCGTTCCCCATTGTGCAGGACGATCGACATGATCGCCGGCAGTCTGTATCTTTTCTGCTTCCGCTTGTTCTTGTCACTGTTCTTAAAATAGTCTAACCAGATCGCTGTCATATACACCAATAAACGGAACGGCATCGTAAAGTCATTATAACTTTGAAGTTCAAACAGGAAAAACAGATATATGCTCCCTGCTCTTGTATCCACCCTGTACACCAGGTCTGATTCATATGTGTCAAACTGGTCGGTGACATATTCTTTATCAATCAGCTCCAGATCTCTTTCCGTCAGTTCCATCATCCAGTCAAAGCCTATATACTTTTTGATAAAATCGAGAAAATTCTTTTTTATGGAAAAGATTCTCTTATATCCTTTGTCATACAGATTGTCTGTCTTCTGCTCCTGTTCTGCCGCTTTCTCTTGTGTATCCATTAACCAACCCCCACCAAGTCCTTATTTTCACAACAGGCTATCGTTTACTAACGGTATCGCTTAATAATCACTTATATTATCGTCACTTTTCACCCATCTGATTAGCTTTTGCTTCTATCCTGCTTTCAGAAGATTTCGCATGGATTTTGATATTCCTTACCACCATAAATGCTTTATTGAAACGGTTTACATATATCTCTATTGTAC
>JAIEEY010000415.1 GCA_029067205.1 Lachnospiraceae bacterium | reverse complement strand
ATAAAATTTTCTAACGACATTGTTCTGCTCCCATGTTCGATCCGCTTTATAGAATCAACTGAAAGCTCCGCTTTCTCTGCTAGTTCAAATTGGGTTAAATTTTGCTTTTTCCGGTATAATTTCACGTTATCGGCAATAATATATTTTATATCCTTCATTTTCTGATTCTCCATTCTTAATATTTATTTTTGAAATGAAGAATCTGCAGGCGGTCCTCTTTTCGACTTTCGTATATGTATATCCTGATTAATCAACAGTTTTCGACAGAAACAAAAAAAGAGTACACCGCACCGACCTGCCATGTCGATTTGGGTACTCGTAAACTGCTGTATTCAGTTTGAAGGAATATATTGTACTGGATTGCCCACTTCAAATATCCCCTATATACAAATCTTTGCAAAAAATATATCATCAAAATTTATGGCATAAAAATATACACCTAACAACAGCTATATGTTATCAGGTGTACTCTAAATAATCCTTTTCATACGTTTTATGATGTGTTTTGCACAACAAATTACATAATACCAAGAATAAGTTAGAATAACAGTACCATTGCAGAAAACGTACTATTTTTGCAGAAAACGGCAATATAAAAATCTTTTCAGACATCAGACTAACAAACTATCATTGCAAAAGATGACAAAAAAGTAGCGGTAAAACCATCAGCTTTACCGCTAACTATATTAGTAGTACAACACAGTTTTTAACGTATTATGCTTTAGCATCAAAAGTAACTTGTGAACTCTCATTATCCACTACATCACCAATATTTGGTAATAATGACCCATTTTTTGCATCTCGCCATGCAGCGGTATATATAGAACACATTTCTGTTTGACGGGCAGCCTCTGCTTTCGTTGTGAACATCGTCCAACCATTATTAGAATAAGTCGCTACCATCTCTCCATTGTTGTCATAAAATTCAATATATTCACTTTTACCAGACGGCAGCTTTTGATATTCGACTTTTCCTTCGAGGATTGTCGCAATCAGATCAATTGGTTTTAATACATCCTGCTTGTTCCGTGAAATTGCCTTTAAACCGGATGTAATAATTC
Source organism: Lachnospiraceae bacterium (assembly GCA_029067205.1). Classification (GTDB taxonomy): domain Bacteria; phylum Bacillota; class Clostridia; order Lachnospirales; family Lachnospiraceae; genus COE1. The sequence goes on along the minus strand of JAIEEY010000415.1, from coordinate 2,251 downwards.
CCTTTCTATCTGGCGATACCTCAGAAGTATATTTTTTCATAAGCTTATTAAAGCCTTCCGATTTATTTTGAAACTGACTATTTGCATAATCTATATATGCTTGCTCCACAATTTGCTTTTTGTATTCCGTATCACTGATACCACTTTTCTGTTTAGAGAATACATAATTGTCGTTGAAGTCTGGCAAATGTATCCCACCTATGCTGCCTGTTCCAGAAAAAGACCTCTGATACAATGAAGTATTGGCTGAATTTACTTGCATTTTCTTATCTCCATAAAAAACAATGATTTTTCTAAATATACCACAACTCATTAATCATAATAAATTGTTATTGACGGCTGATAAGTCTTTGTGCCAAGATTCAAAGAACTTACATTTGTTGCGTTAAATGAAAGAGTATATGTACCATTTGCTGGTGATGCAAGAAAAGCACTTGTTGTTAATGTTTCGTTTGCCTTACCAGTCCAGGGAATCCGTTCTGTTCTCCCATTTGAGCTTGAAACAATCATGTAATTACATAAAACCGCTCCATTATATGTCATTGTTCCAGTGTTAATAGTCATTTTAGTAATAATGGCATCTTCTGGTAATCCAGAAATTGTGATTGTTACTGAAGTGGAGTTTCCAGTTTCATTTGGATCAAGAATTATGGTCATTTTCCCAGATGCCTTTTTTGTGACACTGTTTGATGCCGCAAACACGGTCATTGTCGATCCTAACAATAACGTCATAGCCATCAGCATTACAAAAATTCTTTTTACTGCACTTTTGGTTTTCATAAAAATACCTCCGTTTTTTCTTTAATATATCAAATTAAACAAAACCTTTAAACTCCATTTGCAGAATGTGGACATTTTTTGCAGAAAACGGCACAAAAAAACCTTTCAGATACGCATACCATTCTGAAAGGCTTTTTCTTATACTTAATTTTCTTGTTCAACGCAAGCTTTGGTTTATCATTATTGCCACATTAACTATTAAATCTTAATCCTCTTTCCGCTTCGGTCTCTTTGGCTGATGACCAATTCCCATACAAATAGGAGGATATCCATCCATAACTTTTTCAGCTTCATTACGGACGATTTTCTCAACTACCCTTAATACCTTATTCCCTGCTTTTTCCTTTTTTTTCATTGTATCCTTACCTCCTGTTTTATTATTTTTGCCAAACACATCAGAAACGCACATAATATGATAGCCGCTGACATATAACCAGTATACATAAGATCAGCTTTCAAATAAATTGAGATGGCAATAACCATTACTTCCATTAAAACCAACAGTCTTGCCGCTTTCTTAGACTCCCGCAATTCACTTTTGCTCATATTCATATTGGGGTGGTTTATTGTACCTATTATGCAGATTAAAAACATTGCAAGAAGTAGCAGCCCATACATAACAGCTTGATTTCTACAAAGTATAGGTACAATCTGCATAATTGCAATATAAAATATAACCGTCCCTAAATAGCACTGCCAAAACTTATCCGCATGAAATCCTCCTGTTCGCTTTCTCAAGGAAAGAAAAAATACCAAAAAACAAATAGTGTATAAGAATTGCTTACATAACAGTCCTAAAAGCAACATGGTTCCAACTGTTATGGCATTTTCAACTATAGCTATTAAGGCATATTCGTAATATTCACAATTTGATTTGCTTATTATCTTCTCCCTCTCCATTTGATTGACAATCTTTAATGCCATCTTCTCTATCATAAACATGCCTCCTTAGTTATTTAGTATGAATTATATATACAAAAAATAAAGGCTGTTTGCAGAAAACGGACATTTTTTGCAGAAATCGGCACTAAATTGTTTTAGAACCAACCATGCTAACATTTATTTCATGCAGGAATAATCATTGAGAAGAAAAATTCTTTATTCTTATCTTCAATGACATATGCGCCACCATATTTCTCAATAATTTTTATCACATTCTTGATTCCCACACCATGCTCATCCACGCTTGATGTTTTCGTAGATTTTATCTCACCATTCTCATATATAATATCATAATTAAATGTATTTTTTACTGCAATGATTATCTGATCATCCTCTTTAAAGAACTTGAACTTAATTACCTTTTTATCCTCACACGTCTCGCACGCTTCAATAGCATTGTTCAGAAGATTTGCAAGGATAGTAACTACATCCTCATCTTTCAGTTTCAACTCTGAAAGATCATTTACCCTGAATACGAAAACAATCCCCTTTGCTTCTGCTTCCTGATACTTTGTATTAAGTATAGCAT
>JAIEEY010000414.1 GCA_029067205.1 Lachnospiraceae bacterium | reverse complement strand
ATGCCACAGGATCTTTGGATGAGCGGTCTGCCATATACAGCCGCTGTGAAACAGAAGGAATTGGCATTTCTGTGATGAAACCTTTCTCGGGTGGTCAGTTGCTGGATGCGGCAAACTCGCCCTTTGGAAAAGCGCTGACACAGTATCAGTGTATTTAGTATGCGCTGGACAGACCGGGTGTGCTGACAGTGCTGTCGGAATGTCCAGTGTGGCACAGGTGGAGCATTTGCTGGGATTTTTTGGTGCGGAAGAAGCAGAAAAGGATTATTCCATGATCGGTTCCTTTAGCCCTGCGGAGGCTGTTGGAAAGTGTGTTTACTGCAATCACTGCAAACCATGTCCCAAGGGACTTGATATTGTCATCATCAATAAATATTATGATCTTGCCAGAAATGGAGATTCCATGGCGGAAGAGCATTACCGCAATCTGGAAACAAAAGTGGATACCTGTGCCCAGTGCAGACACTGTGAATCCCGTTGTCCATTTCATGTAAAGCAGGATGAAGGAAAGCGCCGCTTACTTTCAGTAAAGAATGATCGGAAGGATGTGATTTCTTTTGACAGGATGGAAGAATTCTTTCGAAAGGATTTGGTATGGGTGCGGAATCGGAGATGTATGGTTCATGAAAAAGCAGCTATTATCATTAGCATCAATTCTATCATTGATGTCCCTGGTTTTTTCAGGCTGTGGACAAACAATTTAGCGGATGGAAAATTGTGAAGAATTGAGGTATAATTTTGATGTTGGAAGTGATCGGTCAATCAGGAATTTACGGAGGATGCTTTTATGAAGCAATATATTGTTGATGCTTTTACAAACAAAGTATTTAGTGGTAATCCTGCCGCTGTTTGTGTTATGGATAAATGGCCGGAAGCAGCATGGATGATGCAGCTTGCAGCTGAAAATAATTTATCTGAAACTGCTTTTGTCGTAAAAGAAGAAGCAGGCTATCATCTTCGTTGGTTTACACCAGGAACAGAGGTGGAATTGTGCGGTCATGCTACCCTGGCATCGGCCTTTGTGATTCTGAATTATTATGAACCAGATGCAGAACAGGTGAAATTCAACACTTTAAGCAGTATGCTTACAGTTGTTCGCAAAGGTAATTTATATGAGATGGATTTTCCAACCTACGAATTAAAAGAAATTCCAGTTACAGATGCTATGGAAGCGGCTTTTGGCAGTCGCCCGGTCAAAGCAATTTTGGGGCTTGATCTGGTTTGTGTATTTGAGAACGCTGAAATTGTTCAAAATATGAATCCAAATCCAAGTCTGCTTATGAAAATTGAAGGCAGGATTCAAAATGTTACTGCACGGGGAATAGATAATGACTGTGTTTCTCGTAGTTTTTGTCCTAAATTATCCATAGCAGAAGATCCAGTTTGCGGCTCTGCTCATTGTCAAATTGCCGATTACTGGTCAAAAGAATTGCATAAAGATACTATTATTGCTTATCAGTCATCAAGGCGTGGCGGTACGCTTTATTGTCATATATTAGGAAATGGTCGAATCCAAATTAGTGGTGAAGCTGCGTTGTTTGCAATTTCAGAAATACAAGAATGACATATAAAATCCCGTTGATAGAGTTGTTTGGGAATGACTAGAAAATCGGTATCTGAGAGGAAGAATTGGACATGTAGTTTTCAACATAATGTCTGCTTTTCAGTGTGATATAAAAGCAAAGAAAACGGTGACCTCTCTTGAAAACCACACATATGAAATTTGAGGTGATAAAAAATGAAAAATGAACTGGAAAAATGTCTAGCAGGAGAATGGTACGATTGTCATAATCCTATTTTCTTAGAATACAAGGATACAGCAAGACGTTTATTAAAGAAGTATAATTCTTTAGAATTTAACCAAAAGAAAGAAAAGACCGAAGTGCTGAAAAAGCTATTTAGCAGTATTGGAGAAAATGTATCAGTTGGTTTGCCGTTTATTTGTGATTATGGCTGCAATATCAGTATGGGCAATAATGTGTCCGTAAATATGAACTGCACATTTGTGGATTGTAATAAAATTTCAATCGGGAATAATGTTTTGATTGCTTCAAATGTTCAAATCTATACAGCAACACATCCAGTTGAGCTTGCTGATCGGCTGACACCGAACTGGAGTATGGAAAGTGGTGAGTATTTCTGTCGTACCTATGCTTTGCCCGTAACTATAGAGGATGGTTGCTGGATTGGCGGCGGAGTAATTATTCTGCCTGGGGTAACGATTGGCAAAGGAACTGTAATAGGTGCAGGCAGTGTTGTTACAAAAGACATTCCCCCAATTGTGTTGCAGTAGGAAATCCCTGCAGGGTAATCAGAAAAATAAATGAGGAAAAGTGCTGTGATTAAGTTGGCGGCATTTGATTTGGGCGGGGCAATCGGAGAAACAATTCCGATGTTTGGGAAACCCAGCAGGCAGGGGTTATTTGTCTGTCAGCGTTGTGGGGAATAACGGCGGATAAAAGGTTCTTTCTGAACTTTGGATATTTCCTTTATGCCAGTATTCCAGATTTTACCGGAAATCTAATGTTCCGGCAAAATTGAAACTGGCAGTATATCCAAACGTGAGAAAGAACCAAAATATTTCCTCAGAATTATAAATGATTCCATCCTTTAAATCATCTATTAAATCATACGTGTATCAACACTATATATTATAGGAAGAAATCCGATACGGACTGATCCATAATATCCTGGTCAACTCCTATATAGCGCAATGTAACAGCAGAATTTGCATGATTAAACAGATGCTGTAGCAGCGCGATATCCTTATATTTCTGGTAATGCCAGTAACCGAAGGTTTTGCGCATCGAATGAGTGCCAATCTCACCCAGTCCAATCTCATGGGCAGCTTCGTTCAATATTTTATATGCCCTGTCCCGTTTAATCGGCTGGTTGTCACCTTTTCTGCTCCTGATCAGGTAATGGTCATCAGCCAGGTTAAATTTATCAATATATTCCGTCAGCTCCGCCTGCATCTGCGGATTGAGAAGGAACCGCTTTGTCTTACCGGTTTTTTTCTCTACTATATTAACATGCGTCCTGTCCCGCACATCCGATACCTTCAGTGTGAGGATATCGGATATCCGGAGCCCCACGTTGATCCCGATGAGGAACATGATGTAATATTTTTCATCATTGGCCTTCAGCACAGTTTTCATTGTCTGTATCTTTTTCTTATCCCGTATGGGCTGCACATAGTTCAATTTATCATCCCCGCTTTTCCCATATAATACATATTGTTTGCTTCTATTAATATGTATTTTTAACATTATACCATAATGGATAATACATATCAATACAAATCATCAATATGCATTATTCATTTAAAAATTTTAGTCTGATGACATAAATAATTCATATCGTTAAAATATATCAATATAAATCATTGATTCCTAACGATATGTATCATTCGGGAAGATCATATTTAAAACCAAAATGACAAAGTACCCAGAAACATTGATTTTACGGGATTCGCATGACAGATATGAAAGATACACAATTATCATTGTGTATCTTTCGGTGTTGTAATGCACTGATGTACTATTGTTGGAAATACA
>JAIEEY010000413.1 GCA_029067205.1 Lachnospiraceae bacterium | reverse complement strand
GGCGACAGGCTGGAGAAGTTCCAGAAGCACGGCACGACAAGGTACAGCTATGACAACATGCGGAGACTTGCAAAGGTAGAATATCCAAACGCAGCGGAGGAGCTCTTCTACGACAAGGCAGGAAACCGCACAAAGCGGCTGTACAACGGTGCGGAGGAGCTGTACCATTATGACCCGAGGAATCGCCTGACCGAGCATATAAAGGGAGGTGTATCGACACAATACGAATATGACAATGCGGGCAATTTGCTGAGAGACGGCAAAGCAGAATATAGCTACGATGCCTTTAACCGCACGGAGAAGGTGCAGACCTTCAACGGCAATATCCAGATCAACCGCTATGATGCGGAAGGACTGCGTCATGAGATGGAGGAGAACGGGAAGCTTGTGTCCTTTATCTTCCGCGGTGATGAGGTTGTGGCAGAGAAGAGCCAAGAAGACAGGATCCGCTATATCCGCACCAGCGTATTATTAGCTTCCGACGCGGAAAGTGCAAGAACGTACTACCATTATGCATCTGATGAGATGAGCAGTATCACCCATGTGGTGGACGGCGAAAATGAGGAAATCCTCAACCGATATGAATATGACGCATGGGGCAATCTGACCACATGTGAAGAAAAGGAACACAACCGCTTCAAATTCAACGGACAGCAGTACGACCCAGTAAGCCAACAATACTACCTGCGTGCACGATACTACAATCCAGTCATTGGTCGGTTCACGCAGGAAGACAGCTACAATGTGGACGGACTGAACCTGTATGCATACTGCAGGAATAATCCAGTATACTATGTTGATCCGAGTGGGAATATCTGTGAGACGGCTGCAAATCGAATCATGGATAAATTTACGCCTGATGGACAATGTATTGCAGGTAGAAATGAACAAAAGAAACTTGCGTCATACTTAAGAAATAAGCAAAATCACGGAGGAGAGCTGACACCTAGCGAAAAGCGTATTTTAAAGCAGATTGACGATTATAGTGCAGCAAGGAAATCTGGAAAGCCATCTCCGAGCCATTATATTAGTGAAAATGGTCCTGGTTATGTATATATGGCATCATATGATGATATGAAACAAAATCCATATATACATGGTCAAAAACATCATACAAACCAAGGTGCGGCTTATAATAGTGTGATTCCATATCCAGATGGTCTGTGTGCTGAATTGTATGGAAATGCAATTACAGACAAAAATAGCTGGCATTACAAAGCACATCAAAGTATGGAAAAGTTTTGGAATGATTATAGGGTGGAAGGAGCAGATCCTCCAACAAATGGACAGTACCTTAGAGCATTATATGATTCTATGGTTTTTGCAGGGTTTTCCGACGATAAGGCAGCATATATAGAGTCCAGGGCATATGCCCAACAGAAAAGTTATGGATTGGAAATTACTAAACCTGTACCAAATGTTCCCAATCCATTGCATCAACAAAAGTAGGAGGAAGTTTGAAAGAAGGTCACGTTCAAACTATTGATTAATATGCGTGCCAAAGCACGCAAGGGGTATAAGTATGGAATTAAAACCAGATTTTTTAGAAAAGGTAACAAACTGTAATTGGTTTGAAAATTGTGGGGATCAGAATTTCGAAAAATTTGAAGTCATCTTTATAAATGATAAAAGTGAGATACCCGAATCGATGCATACGCATAAGTGGGAAAATATATATTTTGCGAAGAGAGGTGATTTCTATACATCTATATTTTTAAACCATAGAGAACAGTATGGTTTGATGAACGAGGAATTTGATAAAGCCAAAAAAGAGGTTCTCACATTTTCAAAGAGATTTACAGCTGGATTAAAGAAAAAAGAGATACGTTTCGATGGTCTTGTATTAAAAAATGTAATAGCCAATTTTCAGATATTGTTTATGATCAATCATTTTTCGGAATACTATACGCCTGATATCTATTATGAACAGATGCTTGAAATTTATCTGTCTGGACACCTGCCATGTGGGTGGTCCGGCGGACAAAAAAACGGGATCTTTAAGGTGTATTGATTCAGATTTTATTACAGGACTTATACCATTTGAAAAATTTAAAATTCTAATAGTAGCCATGCAGGCAGCGGAGTAGTCCATCTGCATGCATGGCTGCTATTGTCGGTTAGGAGGATTATATTGTGGAAGTACAAACAATTGAAAAACATGCAAACAAAATAGTGAAAGAAGTAATGAAAAAAGTGCATAACAAAGATTATAAAGGTGTAGAAGGTGTTGTAGATGAAATAGAAATTGGAATAGATGATTTTATTGAGACAATGCAGATCATTGAGGAACAAATGATGGACCCGGAAGACAGTATTGATGAAATAGCTGATGATGTGGGAATTGACTTTTATGAGATGGCTGATGGTTCGTGTTACAGGAGCGATCACCGATTGACGCTTTATGGGGATGAAATGTTCATCACGATAGAGTTTGAATTCCGCATAACAGAGACAGGTGTAAAGTCCATCTTACGGGGCGTAAATGTTTAGAGTTCTACGACCCCGACGGACAGCTGGTAAGAATGTAACAGCTACAAGATTAACTGCCACTCCGAGAAACGGAACCGTGCAGAATGCGGGATCATGGCCGAAGTAAACGTTTTTATTCATATGGTGGGAATGGAGTATCTGTGATTTATGTAGCCAGACATTTCAGTTAGATGAGCACGCCTATGCTTCTTAGCAGGAGAAATATAGGCGTGCTGACTTAAGGAATATGTGATTGGTATTCGTAGTGGCAATATTGAAGTCATTCTTTGACAGGCAGGGATGCGGTGGAGTACCGATTTAATGAGGATTGATTGAAAAATAAGATTATTGGAGGGATAAAGGATGAGAGACCCGTATTGTATAGAAGAAAATGTCAGAAAGAAAATTTCAGAGGATTATCTGAGAACGATAAATGATGCGGAGGAACAGATTAAAGAAGTGACAGCGGATGAAGAACAGGGGATACAACGGTATCGATCGGATAATATCACCATAATCTGGGCCTGCCATTTAACACGGTTTCAATATGGAACAGCGGTGTTTTCCGCCATGTATTCCCTGGGTGAAGAGATTGAAATATTGCGTCCATGGTTCGAGTTATCGGTGAGTGGTCTGGAATGTTCATGTCAGCCGATGTTCCATAAGATGGATTTTTTTATAAACTATTACTATGAGTCGTTTATCAATCTCATTTCGATTGGAATACTGTTAGAGGTGAATGACGATACCATGAGAGTGATAGTAAATGGCGCCCGCTGCTACAAGGCAAATGACGCCTTGGTGGATTTCCTGCTGTCAACGTATGATATAGGCTGGGATCACCATACCAGAAAGTTTCACATTTCACGTCCCTATCAGTATACAAAGGATATTATACTGACAGCGCAGGAGGATAGGGAGAGGGCTTCTGAATTATTAAAGGAATATGTAAAGAAGAACTGGTTATCCGGAAACGGATTCAGGAATGCCCATAAGGAAAAAAGATATGTGGGGATATGGAGTTATGAGGCAGCGGCATTAGCGAAGATATTGGGGCTGGATGATTCGTGTTTTAAGGGAAAGAAAAACTATCCCTACGATTTGGCT
>JAIEEY010000412.1 GCA_029067205.1 Lachnospiraceae bacterium | reverse complement strand
CCGCTCAGTATAAAATGATGCACACGACCGCATATGGAAATTAGCTGCTTTGCAGCATGCGGTCGGCGCAATACTCACTGCAGATTTCATCGGCAGTGAGTATAACAAGTATAGCATATGCAGAGCTGGCTTCTGTTTCTGCAAAAACATATAGTAAACAGTATAGAAAAAGACGGATGGATGGTATACAAAAGTCAGGGGGGGCTGGCAATAGAATATATAGGATGCATCAGCTTTGCCTTCCACGTTTCTGCAAAACTGTAAAATTTGTTATCCAGAAAACCATGTCAGGGCAGTTTTATAAATTACATCATCTTGTTGTAACTTGTCAACAAGTGACGATTAAATTTTAACTACACTGTTGATATATTTTAACAAATGGTCTAGGAGGTATGTAGAATGTTAGACTTGGAACTGTATTTGAAAGAGGTAGGCAAAAGGATTATGGAACGGCGGAAAAAGCTGGAACTGACGCAGGAGGCGCTTGCGGAAAGGAGCGACCTGACAACACAGTTTGTATCTTACGCGGAATCTGGAAAGAGAGCGATGCGGCCGGAAAATCTGATGAAGATAGCCTCTGTTCTTGGGGTAAGCACGGATTATATCTTAACGGGAGATATAATTGACAAGGACAAGCTTCTGCTGTCGGAGAAACTTGATAAGCTTACGTCTGCCGAAGTGCGGATTGTGGAAAGCATAATCGATGAGTGCATTGCCTTGTACCACAGGGATGAGTAGATCCTAAAAATGGTCATTTATTCTGGCAGTGGGTATTGGGAATGGGGATGGGTGGAAAGACAGGGAAGATGTTTCTGGTTATGATATGGATATGGGGATTGGTATAGTAAGAAAGGTTATGTCTTATGCCTGCATATTCGGATATAATCCCCAGAACATATGTAACTACGGGAATGAAGAAAAAATGAAAGGTGTTGGATCATAATGAACTGCAGTCCGATTCCGGTAGCGCGAAAACTTTCATGATATGGCATATTTATTTGACAGCTGGAAACCATTTTGGAAATCTGCGGATGGATTCCTGATTTTTTCTTTCCTTACTGTAGTTTTTAGGGTGGGTGGTGCGGAACAGGCGTCCACCCACTCAATTATTATAATACTGGGATATTATAATATTATGACGGAGGCAGGGGAGCTTAAACCGCAGAAAATCTGGGATTGCAGGGACATGCGGTTACAGTTCTCCGAAAAAATGTTACAGTTTCCCGAAAAATGTGTTACACTTGTCCGAAATGGCTATTACAGTTCTCCGAAAAATTGAAATCTTCAGTCTAATCATCTGTAGGAGATTTGATAATTGATTTCATTACAGCAAATACGGCCATTGTTGTCAGGCCTGTCTTGATGCCATAGATCGAAAGGCGTGAGTATATTTCGGGGGGAATATAATTGGCATGGAATAGCGCATGAAAAATGATTGTATTTTATGTGGATTTTGATATACTATGATTTAGGGGCAGATGACAGTATGCCACAGGGAGGGCTAAATCAAATTTTGTATGCAGAATTCGCATTTCTCTTCGAAAAACAGGGAGGATAAGAAGTGATATTTTTTTGGACAGAAGACAGGAAAGACAAATCCGGATACCAGTTTTGGGAGAAGTTCTTGGGTGCGCTGTATCCACAGGTTGTGCTGGAAAGCAAAACAAATTCAAGTGAACTTGTGAAGAGTGTTGCTAAAATTAATTCGAATGATACATATATCGTGGCATTGGACCACTCTTTTGATAATGATCAGTCTATCCGGGAGATCAGTGCTTTGAGAAAGGTGATACAGAAAAAGAACAATGTGTATGAGCTGAATCTGATTTCTTTTGAGTTCGTCCTGCTTAGCTTCCCTTTACTGCTTGACTGGATTTATGCTGAAGAAGATGAATTCAGGGAGCAAAGAGCCGTTCTTGTTACTGTCAGGGAAAAACTGCTGGAAGCTGTCCATAAGCAGGTTGATTATAAAGAAGTGCCTGAGATTGCGGAGTGGCTGAATAATATTAATGAATATAATATTGAACAGATAACTGCCAAGCTGCTTTATGGGCTGACCAGAAATACCGGATTTTCGGTTGATAAAAGCAATACAGGTGTCTGCTGGAAAACTGACTGCTGTGGCTATGGAGAAAGAGCGGCAGATGATAAATGCGGTCTGGATAACAGAAGACCCTCGCTCGTGGAAAAAATGCAGGCAATCCTGAGGGAAAGTTTTCTGGAACAGGAATTTAAGAGAATGGGACTGGAGGCAGTGTTATGATTACAGTGTATAAAAATAAGGCTGATATTCCGAAGGATGCAGGGCTGGTTGAATTGAACGATTTATTTTTTAACCAGAACATTATAGAGCGCCTTGATATGAGGGCAGAGGGGATTGTCAGGGAAATTGACGGTGCAGAGCTCAGACCGGATTACAGGATCGTATCGGGCATCAATGGTGAACTGCTTAATATTGACAGACTGTCAACAGGATGCAAAACGGCCCTGAACATCCATTATTTCCCAGAAAAAGTGTTTTCACTGAAGGAGTGTGGTGATAATGCTCTGGGTGTTATTTATGCTTATCAGGCGGGAATGGTCTATTCTGAATATCCGATCATAGCCTTATCCATGGAAAGCGTGCGGATATGCGGCCGGGATGGAGAAAGGATTATCAGTGATTATGAAGAATTGAAAGGCTGGTGGCAGAATGTATAGCAGGCCGGTAATTATGGAGATCCTGAAAGCAAGGCACACAACATTTTCAATAGATTTTCACTTTGCCAATAACATCACGCTGCTGATGGGAGATTCGGGCATGGGCAAAACACTGGCTTTTAATATCTTACGGGAATTGTCTGTAACAGATGGGAGGATTCTGTGCATAAATTATCTGGATATCAACAAAAAAATAAAGGACGAGATAGAAAACGCTTCCGGCAGATTGATCATCATAGACAATGCAGATGCAATACTTAATGACGATATCCGGAAAACGATTGCATTTGACAGGGAGAACCAGTATCTGATCATTGGCAGGAATCCAAGGAATCTGCTGACCACAAGGGAGAATCTTTTTGAATTAAATCAGGAAAAGACAGGGAATGTGACTGTCTATTCTTTAAAAGAGTACCTGTAAGCTGTCAAAAACAGGTTTTTTTTCCGAAAGTTTTTAAACTGCTGGACAGCCTTTTTAGTGTATTTTGCAGGAGGACTGGAACTATGTAAAAATAGGAAAGCTTTCTATTGAAGGGATGGCAGATGAACTGGGACTTATAGCTGGGGAGGTTGTAGAGCTGGCAGGTGTACAATCAGTATAATTGAACTGTAGCAGGGTTATGGTACAGAAGGCAGAAAACCATATGAAGGTTATCTGCTTTTTTTATTTCCGAATATTATTTTAAGGGACTTGTGTTCGGGTAATCAGGGGATTCTTACTAGCGAATGGTACGGTACTTAAAAGTATGGACGCTAATTTATGCAAAATCGAAAGGACTATTTTTGGTTGTATAGTGAATCCTAAATTTCGCATTATGGTCATGTGTTAATTTCAACCCCCAGCATCTGTAGGAGCATTCTGTCACGCTCAAGAA
>JAIEEY010000411.1 GCA_029067205.1 Lachnospiraceae bacterium | reverse complement strand
ACTCCGACAATATATAATAAAATTTTTATATAAAATACTCGGAAATAATTTTTCGATTGCGAAATAAATTGATTTCTTTTTGAAACTGTGTTATATTATATCTAAAGAGGCAATACCGATAGACGGTTAGCCCAGTCAAACAATTATATAGTAAAAAATAATCGCCAAGTTTGCCAGGCTGAGGCGATTATTTTTTTGTGTTGTTACTGCCGATTGTATATCCGAGTCCAAATGCAGTCAGCAAAAGACTGACTACTGCAATTAGACCTTCCATAGTCATCATTCGTATCGCCCTCCTTTATCCATATATTTCTGTACTCCGTACAGATCTCTATGTAATCGGAGGGTCACAGTCCCTCCGTAGAGGGCTAACCGCCTACCGTTATAGTATTGCCTTTTAAAATTATAGCATATCTTTCACAGTGCCTCAACAACATTCCAAAACAACCACAAAAATTTCTGTCGAAATTTTCACGACAATATCTGCCGATATTGTTTAAGTCCGATGCATACGCACCGGGATCGCCGAATACTGTTCATAAAATTTCGGACAGAAATTTCGCGACAATTTCTATCGATATTGTTTAAGTCCGGCGCATACGCGCCGCCGTGAAAATCCCCATTTTCACGGAATAGCAAGCAATGCACTCATGTACACACACTTGCATTTCTGACGAAATGTAAGTGATGCACATGAGTGCTGTTTCTGAAATAAATTTCAGAAATGCTTGTTGGGGAACATCCCCAAACCCCTTCAAAATGCCACAAGGGCATTTTGTAAAAAGCGCGCGAAAAATTGAAAGTTATTTCCCAAAATTTTCCAAACAACTTTAAAATTTTTTCAAAAAAAATTTTGAAATTTGTTGTATATATGAGCACTTTTCTATATAATTTAAATAACAAAACTCTCTGCAGATCATTTCAGAAACGAGGTGATGTAATGACAGGAAGCATACCAAAACGAAAAATAAAAGACAGCGTTTTCACGAATTTATTTCAGGATAAAAAATATCTACTTCAGATGTATAAAGCGCTCCATCCTGAAGACCTGGACGTGACAGAAAATGAAATCAAAGATGTTACAATCAAACACATATTGATTGATGCAGACTATAATGATCTGGGATTTTCTGTTGGCAATCGTCTCATGATATTGGTTGAGAGTCAGTCAACCTGGACTCTCAATATCATCATTCGCGCGCTGATGTATCTGATACAAACCTATCATGATTATTTTAAACGTACCAATCAGAATTTGTATGGAAGTAAAAAAGTAAATATGCCCGAACCTGAACTGTATATGATCTATACAGGAAACAGAAAAAATATTCCTGATACTATATCACTCTCGAATGAATTTTTTGTCGGGAAAAAAATTTCCATTGATGCGGAGATAAAAATTCTGTACCACGAAAATGAAAAAGATATTATTGGACAGTATATAATTTTCTCCAGAGTATATAATGAACAGAGAAAATTATACGGAAATACGAGACGGACAATAGAAGAAACAATTCGTATCTGTAAGAATAGAAATATTCTGAAGGAATATCTTGAAAGTAAAGAACAGGAGGTTATAAATATTATGATGACTTTATTTGATGATGAACAAATTTTGAAAGCTTATACACAAGATATAGAAGATAACGCTACCCATAGAGAGGCAAAACAAACAGCTGAGAGAATGATTAAGAAAGGAAAGATGACACTTGAAGAAATTGCAGATTACGTTCCAGCTTTAACAATGGAAGAATTAAAGGAACTTGAAACTGAACTGATGCAGTTAGCATAAGCACACAAGAAGAAAAGAAAAATGCAAGACAAACAGCCAAAAGAATGATTAGTAAGGTAAAATGTCACTTGAGAAAATCATGATTATTTTAAGTGCACTAAGGCGAATGGCTTCTAAGCAGTTTTAAGGGGCAATTTTTTGACAATAACTTACACACTTAATCTGACACACCCGTCAATTCCCTTAAGATACCTTTCATAATTTGTACAGACATATTGCGCTTAACTACCACCGGATTTCAGGGCCGGCGGTAGTTAAGTCTGTTTCTCTTCTTTTTCCATTGCCATATTATATCTGTGATCCAGAACATATTCCATGCACATAGTTTACTGTACTATAATAAATATGTTATTTTCTTCTTGAAGCCTACTACCGCTCTTTTTTATCATTTTTCTGCTCTGCAACTACGTCATTATTCCGTTCCTGCGTCTCTTCATTTTTTTCATCTTCGAATATTTTAATGCCCAGAACGGATTCTATATTTTTCATTACATTTCCCGTATCGTACAACAGGGCTTTTGCTGGTTCCAGTTTTTCATACAGTGCATCTTTTTTGCTTCTCAGCCTGTTATACTCTTCCTGGTATTCCTGGTGCTTATATGTCCGCGGATTTACTCCGTTGCGTTCCAGCCAGGTCTTTGACAGTTCAAATTCCCTGATCTCATTTTCATGCTCTCTATAGTAATTCATATTCTTATATTTCGTGAAAGTGTTGTAAAATTTCAGATTTTTAAAGTATTTTCTAATGTGAGATCTTTTTTCGCTGAGTTCAGTTATTGCCATGTCGATCTTCTGGATCTTTTTATTCAGGCCGTTCACTTCTTCATAACAGGATTCATAAAATTCCTGGAATTTTTCTGGTGTCTCAATGTCATGTTCCGTCAGAAAATTCATTGTCTTGACGAACATGTTCAAATTATTTTTTTCTGCTACATGTTTATAGCTTGGTGAATTCTGTGCCTTGATATTCTGTGATAAATCTGAAATCAGTCTGATCTTTCTGTCAGTGAGTCTTCTCTTTCCATTTTTTTATTTTGGCTGAAACTGTTGGCAGCTTCGCCGCGTTTTTCTTCGCCCTGCTCATTTGAAGAATCGGAATCCGATTTTTTGTCAGCCTCCGATATAACTTTTGCTCCTACAGCTTTTGGCGTTTTCTGATCCACTTTTTTATGTTCTGCCAGTTCTGGTATGTCCACAGCTCTTTTTGTTTTTTTCTGTTTGGCAGACAAGTCAACATCTTTGTATTTTTCCTTATTGGCAATCCTGTCGCGAATCATTTCTTCCGAATAAAAATCTCCAAGTTTCCTGTCGCACCGGGTATATCGTTCTTGTCCTTCTGCTTTGAAACCTATATGTTTTCCAGCTTTAAAAGTAAAACCTTCCATTTCCATTGCAGTGATAAAATCTTCAAAAGTCTCAGAGTCAAGTATCGCTTTATCTATGGCAATCTGCAGGTTATCCCTCCATGATTTCCCGGCTATATGCTGCTGGTGTTCATAATATTTACGTCCCTTTCTCCTTGTATCCCGCGGCAGAACAGACAGACCATTATCATTGCAGAGCTTATCACTGATATCTCTGATCCGAACTCGTTCGCTATATTGTTATTCTGCATTTTATTTGATACCAAAAACAGGGGTTTTCCGTAGAATTAATTTGAGCGTGAAACACACTCATTTAATTTGCCGCTTAACTATGCTTCATTCCCTCCAAACTTGGAAGTCAAGGCCTTTAGCCGGTTTAGGGAAGCCTTGACTTCCAAGTTTGGAGGGAAT
>JAIEEY010000410.1 GCA_029067205.1 Lachnospiraceae bacterium | reverse complement strand
TTTGTACTCTGCTCACCGCCTCCGGCATTTGTTAGTCTCCCCAGCTCTGCTGGGGGATTTATAACTGTTTCATTAAACCGGGGATTTTCCCTTTAAGCGCTTCCAGACCTGCCTTGATTCCATCCTTTACCTCTGCCTTCTCACTGTCAGAAAGCTCATCTTTTAACTGCCATAATATCACATGTTTTACCATTGTCCTACTCTCCTATTTCCTAATTCTCCAAAACCCCTCTGTCCTTCTTCAACAGCTCAAAAAAATCCTCCTGCGGCATGGGTCTGGCAAAATAATACCCCTGTACATTGTCACAGCCAATTTTTTCGAGCAGATCTACCTGTTCTTTTGTCTCCACGCCCTCCGCCAGAAGTCCAAGTCCCAGCTCCTGCGCCATAGAAACCATGTGCTCGAGAATCAGCTTCCCCCTGTCGGAAGCCATCATGTTATCCATAAACTTCTTGTCCAGCTTGATCACATCAAACGGAGTTTCAAGCAGCATATTCAGGGAGGAATACCCACTTCCAAAATCATCCATCAGCAGTGTAAACCCATCTATCTTGAGCCGCATCGCCATCTGTCCGATCTGCTCATCGTTGACAGTCTCCGTGATCTCAAGCTCCAGGAGCGACTTTTCAATCTGGTACTTTTTGATGTCATCCATCAAAACATACATAAATTCCATATCCTTAAGGTGATTCCGCGATACGTTCACAGATACCGGACAATCCTCGATTCCGATATCCATACACTTTTTGATAAAGCGGCTTGCCTTCTCCCAGATATAATAATCAACCATTTTGATGAATCCGTTTTCCTCGATGACTGGAATAAACTCATTGGGATAAATCATTCCCCGCTCAGGGTGAATCCAGCGCACAAGCGCCTCCGCACCGACAATCTTGTTCCGCGATATACTGTACTTAGGCTGCAGGTACATTTTGAACTGCTTTTCCGCAATAGCAGAATACATGTTCTCCTCGATAAATTTGCGGGTATAGAGAAACTCCTTGAACTGCTCCTCATAAAAAATTACATTGGAGACAACATTTTCCTTAGCCGCTGTCCTCGCCATCGCCGCCCTGTCCTCCATCTGGCGTATCTCCATGTCCTTATCGTCGACAGAATACACTCCAAAAGCAAGCTGCAGCTTGACATTTTTAAAAGAAGCTGACGCCGTTTCAATTTTATGGATAAACCCCAAAAGGTCACTGTCGTCTTCATATTCTGTGACTACCATAAAAACATCACTTCTGAGATTCAGGAAAAACTGCCTGTCATTGCACAGTTCTTTGAGGTTGTCCTTTACAAAAAACAACACTTCATCGCCGAACTTCTCACCATACAGGTCATTGATGATCTTGAATCGTCTGACATCAAACTGGATAAAACCGATCTTCCCGTCAGAAGAAAGAAGCAGATCACGCACATTATTCCTGAATCTGTTTTGTTCGTTCACGCTCTTGATCACGGTCTGCAGCTTTTCTGTCTCTTCAAAGTCAGCGGCGTCGAGACGCACATAAAGCCCCTCCTCGTCCTGCCGCTTCAGCATGTCTTCTATAATCTCTATACTCGCCTGCAGAACATGCGGACATACCTTCTTTACCAGTCCTTCCTTCCGGATTTCGGCAAGATCTTCCGGCTTTGAGAAATCTTTGCCAAGAATTTCTTTGCAAAGTGTCTTTCCGCCCATCTTCTCCCGAAAACGATAGAAAAATTCATCTGCATTTTTATATCCGAATGATTCAAGCTCCTTATCCTGTGGATCGTAAAGACCGAACGCCATGCCAAATATCATTGTAGCCGCCGTAATGCATCCGCACAGCTCTCCTCTGTGCATGCCGCCGCCAAAGCATGTACTGATCTTCATAACATTCTTAAGATTATATCCAAATTCCTCTGCAAATGCACCCGCGAGCGCCTGCGAACAGTGAAATTCCTGCATCAGGAAATCTGTTGCTTTCTCTGAATGTGTCAATATGCTAACTCCTTTCCAAAAAATGTTTCCATTTTTATGCCATATTATCATTATATACTAACACATATGCTGTCTACAACCATTTTTTGTATCAATTTGAACCTGAAATCAATATCATGTTACTGTTCACTCCCTGCCAGATTTTCGCATATTTATATGTTTTTTCGGTGTGAACAGCAACATTTTTGCACACAAATTGATAAAGGACATCAATTTGGCGCATGATTCCCACTGCTTTTGCGGACATCAGAACAGTAACAATATCATTATTTTATAAATTGTCACTTTGCACTACGGAAAAGATTTATCGCACATAAAAAGAATGCTCATTTTCCTCGAGCGGAATTTCTTTTGTCTCGATGGAATCAATCACAATATAGTCACTCCTGTTGATCATCACCAACATTTGATTGATCGCCTCCTCTGTCCCCTGCGCCTCCATCTCGACGGAACCGTCGTACTCATTTTTTGCCCAGCCTGTAATGCCCATACCGTTTGCAGCGTATTTGGCACGATAGCGAAATCCCACACCCTGCACCCTGCCTGTAAACCGAAAATGTTTTCTGACCATTATAATTTATCCCTTCCTATTGCCAATTTCCGTTTTGCTGCTGCCGTTTTCCGAGCTGCCAGAATGCAACCGCACTTGCCGCCGCTACATTAAGAGAATCAACACCGTGTGTCATCGGTATCCGCACAGTGTAATCGCATCCGGCAATTGTATCCGGCGCAAGACCGTCTCCCTCTGTGCCGAGCACAATCGCAAGCTTTTCTTCCTGCCTCAGCTGTGGTGAATCAATGCTGACCGAATCCTCCTTTAACGCCATCGCCGCTGTCGTAAATCCCATATCATGCAGTTGTCCTATTCTGTCTTCTTTTTCTAAAAATGTCCACGGTATCCGGAATACAGTTCCCATGCTGACTCTGATCGAACGGCGGTACAAAGGATTGCTGCTTGCCGGTGTCAGCAGTACCCCATCCATATTGAGCGCTGCTGCCGAGCGGAAAATAGCGCCGACATTTGTGGGATTCATCACATTTTCAAGTACCACAATCCTATGTGCCCCCGCACACACTTCCGAGACCGTTTTTAACCTTGGCCGCTGCATCGCACATAACATACCTCTCGTCAGCTTGAACCCGGTTAGCTGTGTCAACACATCAAACTCAGCTGTATAGACAGGTATATCACCACAGCGCCTGATGATCTCCTTCCCCTGTCCCTCAATGTGCTTTTTCTCCAGCAGGATTGACACAGGAACACACCCGGCGTCAAGCGCCCTTTCGATCACCTTTGGACTTTCTGCAATAAACATTCCTTTTTCCGGTTCGTGGCGGTTTAGGAGCTGTCCCTCGCTAAGTCTCGCATACACGTCAAGCTGCGGCGCATTGAAATCCGTGATCTCTATAATCTTTGGCATACGAACCTAACACCCTTCTACGTAACGTTTGTAAAATCCTGAATACAAATTTTTATCTGTCAAAATCATATCGTTTTGCAGTCTCTTTATCCCTATACTCGTGTTTCTCGTAATATCCAATCAGACTGTCATCGTCATCGCGCAGCGCTATCATATACACATCTTTATTTTCCTTTTCATTATAAGAAGTATAAATTCGATTGTGTTCTGCACTCTCTTCAAACCACAAGAGAACCTTTTTTATCATCTCGACCGACTGCGGGTTGTGACAATCCAGCAGACTCTGCCCCACAAGCGCCTGTCCGCCGCGTTTTTCATAACGAGTTATGGCAGCAGGATTCATGTAAATAATCTCATGCTCCAGACTGCAGATCACAACCGCACAATTATCCTGGTCAATAATGCTCTTAAAATACTTTGCAAGTTCCATTTCATCGTCTCCTTTGTGTTTTTAATACCTTTTTGTATGGTGCGAGCATTCCCTCATTCATCATATTTCCCATCTTGGCTTTTATCTTTGGCGAGGACAGCAAAGCTCCTGTCATGTACATTTTTAACATTGTTACACGCTGTCTCTGTGGGAAATCGTACTGGTCATGCTCTTTATAAAATCTGTGATCCGCCTTCATCATTCCCTGCATAAGCCAGATTAAATCCCGGAATATCTTCATGCCGCCAACTCCATAAAAATTCCGGGGCAGAACGTACTGATGTTCTAGTGCATAACTGAGCGTCTCCGCCATTTGCTCAATCTCAGCATTTGGATTCTCCTCATCGGTTGCAACTCCTGCGAGGAAATTTCCGCCTACCTGTGCACGTCCTTCCAAGATCATCTGCAGATTCGTCTCCGCACGGTAATTTCCGCTCACAATATATCCCATAGGCATTCCCATGGTCACGGTCCTGTGTCCATTGCAGAACTGCCGATCATCATATCGCTTAAACACTGCTCCCATAGAATGATCTTTGACTGAAAACGCGTACACAATCGCCTGCGCGGTCTGTATGTCTTTGCGCAGAAATTCATCAAACCCGTCTATATAAATACATTTTCCAGACACTGCACAGTTAAAGCAGCCCAGACAGCCGCCGCCAAACGGGTATTCCCGTATATTGACAACACGTGTCTTAATCGGAAATACTGCCTGAAAACGTTCTATCATGCTTTTCAGCTGCATATCATTCTCATGGCAGTCCGTTACGATGACTACATCACCTGCTTTATCGGCATTGTCATGTTCTGGTACTTCGACAGGCATATGCCTGCTCTCACATATGGGGTGCCGCATTGGCTCATAGTTTTTTGTTTCCATGCTCCACAACACGAAATCAAAAAAATCCTGCGCTTCTTTTTGTCCTTTTTCTGACAGAAGGTCATCCATATCCGCAGACAGTCCGCGGATAAAACGAATTCCCATATCCTGACAATTCTCCTGTATATAATTGTGTGCAGTGACATCATAAAAATGCTTGGAAGTCGTAATCTGTGTAGCCGCCTTACCTGCAAGCGACTGTCCCGATTCCTTTAGCAGTTCAATAAAACGATGAAGCTGGCTTGGCGCGATAAAAGTGTACACTGGATAAGAAAATAGCAGTAAGTCTGCTTTCCCAAGTAATTTCTCCGCCGATGTGAAATCACTCTCCAGCTTTTTGATGCACTGCCCTACATGGATCACCTTATAAGAATGTTCCGGATACAGCTTTCTCAGATACTTCACTGTCTGTAATGTAATGCTGTACTTCCCTTTTGGACTGCCGTTTAACACTAAAATATTCATTGTCTTCCTCCTCGCCAAAAAGTGTATACTATTTCACTTTTAACGAAATTCACTTTCATATTTTTTGAAAAAATTATAATACGCCCGCACATTTCCAAGCTCTGTCCAGCGTTTTACATCCACTACTTCCTCGTCCAGATCATAGACTTTTGCCCCTCTCATGGAGAGCAGGAACGGTGAATGTGTGGCGATCACGAACTGACAGTGGAAAAAGCGCACGGAATCCTCCAAAAAGCGCAGCAGTTCCTGCTGTTTTTCCGGCGACAGGCTGTTCTCCGGCTCATCGAGCAGATACAGTCCGTTTTCTTTTATTTTATCAGCAAAATAGAGAAATGCACTCTCTCCGTTGGAATGCTCCCTCACATTGTCCTGTAAGTTGTTTCGGATAAACTTTGACTGTGTGTTGCGGCGTGCTGCATTTACTTTTTTCAGCTGTTCATAATCGTCCAGTGAATGCATCTGAAAACGGGAATATTTTGCCTCCTGATACTCCTCAAACAGTTCCTCGCGCTTTCGGTCAATCCCCTCATTGATGCTCCGCAGATTCAACATGAAGTCAAACACATCATCACTCGTGATAATCCTGCTGTCTTTTGGTATTTTTCCGATTGTTTCATAGGAACACATCTTTGTGTAATCCCCAAAGAAATTCGAGCGGTTGTACAGTGTATCTCGCTCAATCCCTAGCTTTTCCGCAATCACGTTCAGTGCAGTCGTCTTCCCGGAACCGTTCCCTCCATACAGGATTGTCACTTCCTCAAAATCCAGCATTCTCAATTGGTGTGCTGACAATACCAGAAAGGGATACACCGTATCATAACAGGTGTGCTTTTGCCCCATTGTAAAGTCGTATTCTTTTTCCCTGTCTGGGAACTCAAAATGTGATAAATAAATCATCAATACACCGGCCTCTCCCACTGATACTGCTCCAGGTTCACACAGTCTCCCACAAACTCCACACCCTCCGCTTTCAGAAGTTCCACCTGACGATTGCCGCCTCCGAAGGCAAACGCATCAGACACTCTGCCTTCCCTGTTGACAACACGGTAACAGGGAATATGGTCAGGGTCCGGATTGGCGTGCAGCGCATAGCCAACCACTCTTGCCCACCGTTTGTTCCCTGCAAGCGCAGCGACTTGTCCGTAGGTTGCGACCTGTCCATATGGAATCTGTTTTACCACCTCATATATTTTTTCAAATGCAGACTGTTCCATGTAAATCCTCCCAAAACGCTCTTATCCGCATATTTTTCACATATCTCCAACACTTTCCCGCGTTATTTTCATTGCTTAGGAACTGTAAAGAAATAACATGTGCAACTTGCGCAGGATATTTCTTCGAGGGCGCATATCAAAAA
>JAIEEY010000041.1 GCA_029067205.1 Lachnospiraceae bacterium | reverse complement strand
CCCATCAAAGTAGCGGGAATCGAGCGCCAAAATGCTTGCCCTTTAGCATTTTGTGTGCATAAATGTTGCTGTTCACACCGAAAAAAGTATAAATATGCAAAACACAGTAGATGTGCGAACAGTAACAGTTACGAAATAAATATAGAATAAACGACGAAAACTATTGACTTTGGTACTATTTGAAAATATAATGAATAAGTTGATTAGAAAGCGCATGCTTTTACGCATGCGCTTTTATGTGCGCTGATGCAATACATAAAGATATACAGACAGTTTTGTTATATGCGTTCGGCGCAGTGGTCAAGGGAAAAAGTGCACAGGCACGAAAGGAAATAATTATATGGAAACTTTAAAATTTACTGAACTGAACCTGAGTCCTGAAATCCTTCGAGGAGTGAAAGAAATGGGCTTTGAGGAGGCATCACCGATACAGAGTAAGGCGATTCCCATCGCCATGACGGGCGCGGACGTGATCGGTCAGGCACAGACAGGAACCGGAAAGACGGCGGCTTTTGGGATTCCGGTACTCGAGAAGGTAAAGAAGGAGATTAAACACCCGCAGACATTGGTTCTGTGTCCGACAAGGGAGCTTGCGGTGCAGGCGGCGGAGGAAATTCGCAGGCTTGCCAAGTACATGCATGGTGTGAAGGTACTCCCGATCTATGGGGGACAGGACATCACGAAACAGATCAGGGCGCTCAAGGGAACACAGATCATCATTGGCACACCAGGGCGTGTGATGGATCACCTGCGCCGAAAGACGATCCGCTGTGATCATGTGGACACGATCGTTCTTGATGAGGCAGACGAGATGCTCAACATGGGCTTTCGTGAGGATATTGAGACGGTACTGCAGTACATACCAAACGAGGAGAGGCAGACAATTCTCTTCTCAGCAACTATGCCGCAGCCCATACTGGATATCACGAAGAATTACCAGAAGCCGGATGCAAAGTTCATTAAAGTAGTGAAAAAGGAGCTGACTGTACCGAAGATTGAACAGTATTATCTCGATGTGAAGCGCAAGGACAAGGTGGAAGTGCTCTGTCGTCTGCTCGATTACTATGAGCCGAAACTTTCTCTTGTATTTTGCAACACAAAGAAGATGGTTGACGATCTGACAGAGGTGTTAAAGGGCAGGGGGTATTTCGCAGAGGGACTGCATGGGGACATGAGTCAGGCACAGCGCGACCGCGTCATGAAAAGCTTTCGGAACGGCAAGACGGACATTCTGATTGCGACAGATGTTGCCGCGCGCGGAATAGATGTGGATGATGTGGAGGCAGTGTTCAACTATGACATTCCGCAGGACGACGAGTACTACGTACATCGCATTGGCCGTACTGGGCGCGCAGGCCGCACTGGGCGTTCGTTTACTTTTGTAAAAGGTAAGGAAGTGTATAAGCTAAAGGATATCATGCGCTACTGCAAGACCAAGATCTATGCGATGCCAGTGCCGTCACTCAATGATGTGAACCAGATTAAGATTGAGAAGGTGATGGACAGAATCGGAAATGTGATCGAGGAGGAAGATCTGACTTCTATGATTAACACGATCGAGAAGCAGATCAACGAATCCGATTACACTGCCATGGATATTGCGGCGGCTTTCTTAAAGATGTACATGGGACAGCTGAACGAGGGAAATGAGACAAATGTGGAGTATACGTTTGACAACACTGGCGCGGAAGAGGAAGGAATGGCGCGTCTGTTTATCAATATCGGAAAGGCGCAGAAAGTCAAGGCAAAGGATATCTTGGGCGCCATAGCGGGTGAGGCGAATATCCCCGGAAAGCTTGTGGGGGCGATTGATCTTTATGACAAGTACACGTTCGTAGAGGTTCCAAAGGAAAATGCGGCAGATGTGCTTGCTGCAATGAAAAATGTCAAGATTAAAGGTAAGACGATCAATATCGAGCCGGCAAATGCAAAATAAGCAAAGTAATCATAAAAGGTGCTGCCATAATCCAATAGGGTGGCATTTTTTATTGCAGATATACTTGGAAATGGTTATAATAGCATTAAAGGGAGGAGATTCCTATGGACTATATTATTCATTATGATGTAGCGGCTTTTATGATCACATTGGCGATCGCAATACATTTCTTTTATAAGAAGAATATTGATACCTACCAGAATCGGCTGTTTTCAATATTGATATGGCTTGAGCTGGTTTCCTCTGCACTGGATCTGGTGACAATCTACACCATCGGACACCCGGATGTTGTCTCAAGGGGATGGCATTATCTGCTGAATGGGGTATATCTGCTGTCCTTTAATGCCACATCGGCAGTGTACTTTACCTATATCATCAATGTGGTGAAAAAAAAGAGAAAAATTAAGCCGTTTGAAAAGATGCTGATCATGGTTCCATTCACAGTGGATGTTCTGTTGACGCTCACAACGCCGGTCACTGGGCTGGTATTCACCATAACAGAGGCGAATGAGTATGTTCATGGCAGCCTTTTTCTGATCCTGTATGTAAATGCAATGCTCTATGTAGCGATGTCACAAGTGTACTCTGTCGTGTACAGGGCAGTCTTTACAAGGGGGCAGAGCGTAGCAGTTTATACATATACGATAACAAGCTTTATCGTGGTTGTGATACAGATGATGTTCCCGTCCCTGATGATCGCGCAGTTTGCGGTCAGCATGGCAGTCATGCTCATCTATCTGTCCCTGGAAAATCCGCTTGACTATGCAGAGAGGGAGCTTGGTACTTATAACCGGACTGCATTTGAAAAAATACTGACAACGGATATTGAAAATGAAAAACATTTCAGCATTTTTGCCATAGAATTGGACGGAATGCAGTATCTGAGCGAGACGCTTGGCACAGAGAGCGCAAATAGGATTTTAAAGCAGTTTGCAGAGTTTATGACTGCGGCAGCGGGAAAGAAAAAGGTTTTTTATTTGTCGGAAAATCGTTTTGCCGTTGTATCTGAGAGCAGAAAGGAAAACTGGGAGGAGTTGACCGGGAAGATACGCGACCGCTGTAAGCAGCCATTTTATACGGAATCCGTCGCGCTTACAATCACTGCGCTGCTGTGTGTGGTGGACTATCCCGAGGACGCAGTGCGGCTTGCGGATATTGAGGCGTTGATAGGTCTTTGTCTTGCGGATGCGAAACAGCGCTCTGACGAGGAAGTCATCTATGCGGATATAAGTCTGCTTGAGAAACACAGACGTGAGAGCCAGATCATACAGATCATGAAGCGGGCGCTGCAGGAGAATCAGTTTGCCGTTTTTTATCAACCCATTTTTTCTGTTGCAAAGCAGCGCTTTACTTCCGCGGAAGCGTTGATTCGCCTGCAGAATGATGAGCTTGGTTTTATCAGTCCGGAGGAATTTATACCGCTTGCGGAGAAAAACGGACTGATTCTCGAAATAGGCGAGTTTGTATTCAGGGAAGTTTGCCGGTTTATTGTAGAGGAGAAACTTCTTTCTAGAGGAATTGAGTATATCGAAGTAAACTTATCTGTAGTACAGTGCATGCAGGAGTCATTGCACCAGGATCTGCTGAGTGTCATGGACGAATATCATCTGCCTTATCCATGTATTAATCTGGAGATCACGGAGACGGCGGCGGTAATGTCGCATGAGACGCTGATGAGGAACATGCGCAAACTGATTGAGCGTGGAGTGAATTTCTCGCTGGATGATTATGGAACAGGATTTTCCAACACGACGTTTGTGATCAAGTACCCGTTCCGCATTGTCAAGATCGACAAGTCTATGGTGTGGTCTGCCATGGAGGACGAGAAGGCGATGTATGCGCTGAAATATACCATGGCAATGGTGAAAGCAATGGGAATGGAGCTGGTGGCAGAAGGTGTGGAGAATGAAGACCATATCCGTCTGCTGACGGAGCTTGGGTGTGATTTTTTCCAAGGATATTATTATTCAAAACCGGTGAATGGAAAACTTTTTCTTGAAAAGATTGGTGCATAATAAAAATTCCGAGATGAATGTCTCGGAATTTTTATTATGCACACGGGCACCCAAAGGAAACATGTCAGCTGGAGCTGACGGGTGCCCGGCGCGCGAGTAGTGGATAAGGGCATTCCCCTACTCGATTGCACACGATTCCCTCGCCGCTCGGTTGAGATTAGGGGATATTTGAAAGAACTGGAAGAATCCTGTCAAGCTTTTCTGTAGTGTTTTTGCTCACGTAGGGAGAAATCTCGTCATACATGGAGAATGTCAGCACACCGCCTCTGTTTAAGTAATCTGTCAGACATTCGGTAATCTGATCATCATTCAGGTAGACGATATTATCCGCAAAGACATCATAAAATTCTTCCACTGGAAGGGATTTGAGCAGTTCTGTCGGGCAATCCCCTGTCAGATAGGGCATCAGCTGCGAGATGGCATCGGCGCTGAGGGGCTCGATGTTTCCCGATTTGATTGCGTCTGATAAATACCTGCTGGACAGTGTCTGGTCAGAATATAGGATGAAATCGTAGAGTTCATCGTCTGTAAATTTGGTTCCGACCGTTAACAGGGCATTGAAAACCTCACTGGTGTCTTTGGTGTCCATGCAATATAAGGCATTTATGATTTTGTCCTTTTCAATTGATTCTCCGGCAATCAAGGCATTTTTTGCCTGAATGACGTACTCTTCCTCTTCTGAATAAAAGATTTCTTCAAAATTCGATATTTTCAGGTTAGAATAGTCAATCTTGAGATTCTTTAGCTTGGCTCCCTGTCCCACCATTTTAAGGACATTCCGTCCTTTTTGCATGGTGATCGTCTGTATTGTCTCTGCGCCGGTATCGTTCAGTGTAAAAATGCTATTGTCTGGTGCAATGTATAAAATTTTAAAATTTCCTTCTGCCAGGTCGTAAGAGGTCTGTATTTTTACATCGACTTCCTTTTCCGCGTATGCGATGAGGAAGGTATCGGAACCATATAATACGAAGCCGGATGCCGAGATTTTATGGTTGCCGCCTGAGTAATTGTAAGCGCCCCAGTTATCCTGAATGTCATCTCCTGCGAGCAGTTTGTCATCATCGTAGACCTTCCATGCATCGCTGGAACGGCTGGCTTTAGAAAAATTACCCATAAAACCGTCAGGTGAGATGAAGGAAGTCAGTGCCGTCGTGAGTGGGCCAGATTCATCAAAATTTGCGGTCTTCGCATCATCGGAAGCGCTGTGTTTGGATTCGGAGGCAGACAGATTATCTGATGATATCCATACAGTGCTGCATGCAGAGACGGTCAGCATGATGATTAAGGCACAAGCAGAGACGATCAGGCGGAAAGGTGTCGCTTTTTTGTAGTGCAGGATATTGTCAAGACGCTTTTTTAAGTCCTTCTTATTGTCTGTATAATGGGGTTAAAACCCTCGCCTTAAGGCGAAACCTTTAGGTCAACCCCATAGCTTCAGGTTTA
>JAIEEY010000409.1 GCA_029067205.1 Lachnospiraceae bacterium | reverse complement strand
CTTCGAGGGTGTATGTTAAAAAACGTAGGCGTAGCGGGCTACGTCGAGGCTTTTTAACATACACAATCGGAGAAATAAACAAGTCAAGATGTGTCAGTTATTTTTCTACAGATCCTTACCATTTAAGTAAGAAATTAGCGGAACATGAGAAATTAATTTCATTTGTTCTAATTCTGATAATAAAACCCCAAACTATTGTCGATTGGAGGCATCGTTAATATAATGGCAGAGAATTTTTCATTTGAACTGACTAAAAGAGCTATGGACATTATGAATATATTATGGGATGCAGATAAACCGCTGGCAGCGTCGGACTTTTTAGCATATGACTCCACACTTACCCTTCATACAGTACATGCATATTTAAAGAAGCTGTTAAAAAACAATTTTATAGAAGTGGATAAGATTATTATGAGTGGCAAAAACCTGACAAGATGCTATAAACCTTCCCTTAGCAGAAATGAATTTCAGACCCAAAAATTTCTCAATACTTTGGATTATGAGCAAATTTCCGTAGCTAATTTAGTGTCATCATTTTTTGAACATAGCAAGGATGAAGTCCGTGAGCTTCGGGAAATTAGCGAACTAGAGCAGTTGATTAAAGATAAAAAACAAAAACTAAAAGACAAATTTGATCAGTGACGGAGTATTTTTATGAATTTTACATTTTCCTCGTTATTTACTACAACATTTTATAGCAGTCTCTTAATTATTCTTATTTATTTTATGTTAAAAAAAGAAAGCAGAATACGTTTGGTAGGTGTTCGCACTTTAATCCTATGTATTCTGCTAAGCCTTATAAAATTAATATTTCCATTTGAATTCTTTTGCAGCCGCAATATTAATCCCACATTTATTTATCCAAAAATTTACCAGTTTATCAAACATCCGATTATGCTGTTTCATGACAAGACTATTTCGCCATTAGACCTTCTCTGTTTTGTATGGGGTGCTGGTATCATTTTCTTTTTAACCAGGTTTGCTGTCGCATACATTCGCATGACTTTATACATTAAAAACTTAAAACCTATCAAAGACCCAAAACTTTATAGTATGTTAGATCATATAGTTGGTAAGAAAAAGAAACATATACCCTTTCGTTTTGTATCATCAGAGGCAAGAGCATCTCCGTTTGTTTTCGGCATTTTTCGTCTATATATCGTACTTCCTAAGACATTTGAAATAGACAGCCGGAATCTATATTTTATAATAAGCCACGAAATAGCTCATTATTATAATGGTGATTTGATGCTGAAATTTGTCTTGTCATTGCTTAGAGCTGTATATTGGTGGAATCCATTTATTAAATTATTGCAGAATCAACTTATCAGACTTTTAGAAATCAACATAGACAAAACTGTAACGCGCGACTGGTCGGACAGCCAAAAGCTTGACTGCCTAAGTTGACTTGTAGAATTGGCAAAAGCGAATTTAACAGTTTCACGCAAAGATGAGATTCTTTCATTCCAGTCAGGCAGTCCACTTATGATATCCCAACGTGTTAAAAATATGATGGAAGATATTGATGCGCATAACAAATCTTCTTTGTCAAAATCCGCTGCTTTACTTTTACTATCAATGTTACTTTTCTTCATTCCAGTTTTCACAACCTTTGAGGCATGGGATACAGACCCTGAAATTAAGCAAGAAGTCTCTGCAGTCAATAGCAAAAATGCCTTTTTTATTATCAATGAAAATGGAACTTATGATTTATACTTAGACAATAATTATGTAGGGACAGCCACCGAGATTTTTGATTCAACAATACCCATTAAGGAAAGGAAACCAAAAATGAAATACAATAAAATATTACTTTTTACAACAGCAATCTTATTATCAATATCTATTGCGCCTTCTCTAAATGTTTTTGCAAAGGAAAACGTTTCCGACACTTTATACCAGTCTCAAATCTGTGTTCCATTTTCAGAAAATATAAAATGACTATACAAATTTGTAGATGGTAAAATATACAGTCGCTTGAACAACCATTCTACACTTGAGTGGATTGGTGACTGGGAATTATGTCCTTAATCTAACTCGTTGTGCTAGTTTAATATTCAGCATTTAAAAGACTAAAAATGCCCAAAATGTCCCCACTAAATTTCAAATGACTATTTTTTAGAAAATCCAATATTTGGTTTTTTTTTGACAAAAACAATCCAATTCCCTATAATGAAGTATATAAAAATTTTGAAAGGGTGTAAATAGTATGAACAAATTTAGCGCAAACCACATCGCAATCCCTACGATCTTAAAGGTAGAACCCAATGCACTGGAACATATTGGAATCTATCTAAAGGACTGCGATTTTAAGAAAGTAGTCATTTATTTTGGAAATGGCCTGATCGACATGTTTGGATACAGGGTTTTGGACGCCCTGCGGGAAGCCAATATCGAAGTGCTGGAATATTGTGAACTAGATACCGTGGATATTGATGACATTATTGATCTGGCATTTGGACTACCCAACTCCACGCAGGCAGTCATCGGACTTGGCGGAGGAAAGGTCATAGATGCGGCAAAATATATCGGATTCCTGCGCAAACTGCCCTTTATCAGCGTCCCGACTTCTTCGTCCAGCGACGGCTTCTCCAGCGCCAGCGCATCATTAATCGTAAACGGCCGCAGAAATTCCGTTCCAGCGCGTCTTGCATATGGCATTATCGTGGACACTGCTGTCATCAAAAGTGCACCGGAAAAATTTCTATACTCTGGAATCGGGGACATGATCTCCAAGATCACCGCACTCTATGACTGGAAATTCGAGGAGGCACATGGCGCTGCACAAGTCAATGACTTTGCCTTTATGATTGCCAAGAAGGCTGTAAATAGCTTTGTACGAACACCGTTCCACAGTGTTCACGATGACCTGTTTTTGAAGGAACTGCTCGACTCCCTCGCCATGAGCGGCATTGCAAACGAGATCGCCGGCAGCAGTGCTCCCACCAGCGGTGGCGAACATCTGATCTCACATGCATTGGATAAAATATTGGAAGCTCCGCAGCTGCACGGCATTCAGGTCGGCATCGCAACCTATCTCATGAGCCGCGTTCACGACCACCGTTACCAGAGAGTAAACACCGTCTTTACCGATACTGGATTTTGGGATTACGTCGCAACCCTCAACCTCAACGTGGAGGACTACGAGAAAGCAATTGACCTCGCCCCCTCGATCAAGCCGTTCCGTCACACCTATCTGCATGAGGAAGAATACCGCACACTTGCAAAAAAGATTCTCACGGAAGATGATGCCTTGAAAGCGGTTTTTCATCTGTAAAGAATGGAGGACTGTTATGGATCATAATAAGAAAAAAATACCTATCGGATTTGATCGTTTTAAAAAGATCCGCAAAGAATCCTTTTTTTACATTGACAAAACAGGAATGATAAAAGATCTACTCCTCTCATGGAGCGAGGTCAATCTATTTACACGACTACGGCGCTTTGGAAAATCATTAAATATTGGCATGCTCAAAACTTTTTTGAGACTGGCACTAACACCACATATTTTAATGGTCTGGAAATCATGCAGGAAACCGAACTCTGTGAGCAGTACATGGGAAAATTCCCTGTTATTTCCATCACCTTGAAAGATGTGGAAGGCGAAGATTTTGAATCTGCCTGCGGCGCACTTGGCTCTGTCGTCACTGCCGAGGCTGACAGACTGGTATGGCTTCTCGACAGCGACAAACTGACGCTCTATGATAAAAAGAAACTCGAGGGTATACTAGAAGGCCGCTTCGTAAAAAAATGACCTAAAAAACGGCTTAATATCTTATCTATGCTGCTCTATAAGCATTATAGCCAAAATGTCATCATTCTGATTGACAAGTATGATGTCCCACTTGATAAGGAACTGTTCAGAAATAACATGTGCAGCTTGCGCAGGATATTTCTTCGAGAGTGTATGTCAAAAAACGTAGGCGTAGCGGGCTACGTCGAGGCTTTTTGACATGTGATATCGGAGAAATAGACAAGTCAAGATGCATAGGTTATTTTTGAACAGTTCCTAAAGCCTATCAAAATGGATATTATGAACAAACGGTCAGCATGATCCGAGGTTTGCTTGGAAAAGTATTGAAATCCAATGACACTCTCTATATGGCAGTGATCTGCATAAATTAGTAATACCAAACCATGAAATTCTACGGATTTACCACAGTAAAATACAGTCGTGGTACAATATTAATGTACGCAGAGACACCCTATAATGGAGAGAATTCTGTAATGCCGTTAAAACAGGCAGTGTCAATAAAATACAGGAATTATTTAACTCCTATATGAGCAGGACGATCTGCATTCGGGATACCTTTAAAAAGAATTTTATAGTAATCTGCCAAGATTAAGGCATTTCTCATGAAAAGTCCCCCGATTCTGCTATCCCGCAGTTTCAGGAGACTTTTAACTCTTTTTTCATTCTTCTGTAACTTCTTTCGCAGCCTCTTTTGCTTCCCATCTCGACACAATATATTCCGGACGCTCAGCTTGTTCATCTCTGCGCCATGTCCCGTCTTCATACCGATAGCAGTAAATCCCCACATCTGCTGACTGTGTCCAGATATTATAACTGTCCTCCTCCCAGCAGATTCCCCAGAAATCCCATGCACGCGCCGCATAAAAACTGTCTGTCAACTCGCCGCTTTCGTTATCAAATACATCCACCCGCACATAATTCATGCCTGCATCACCAAAAGATCGTCTCTCTACAACCTGCTTTGCAATATATTTGCCATCAAAACTTTCCACATCGTATGGGGTAAAAGAACCATATTCCTGATCTTGTGACATCCCATATACATTCCGTTTCCAATCCACATATTTTACAGTGATATATACGATGATCACTGCAGCGATTACTATGACAGCTTTTCTCATTAACGATCTCCTCAACCCATCTTTTGCGGTCAAAAAGGCTGACCTCTCAGTATAAAGTGATGCACACAGCCGCAAATACACAATGCGCATAAGAAAATATGCCGCTTCGCGGCTGCAGCTGGCGCAATACTCACGGCAAATATCATTTACTGTGAGTATTCCAAATTCTTGATACTTAAAAGAATAACAAATC
>JAIEEY010000408.1 GCA_029067205.1 Lachnospiraceae bacterium | reverse complement strand
AACCTTTAGGGAGCACACTTTAGGCTGCTTTAGCAGCACATTGAACCTACCGGCTTTAGCCGGTAGTGGTTGAGTTAAGAATTGTAGAAAGGAGGAGAACATGAAAGAGGAAGTCAGAAAAGTGGTGTATGATGAGGAGTTAAGACTGGAGGCGTATCACTTTGAGGGAATCGTGCAGCCGTTTCCAAATCATTTTCATGAATACTATGTGATCGGATTTGTCGAGAGAGGGCAGCGGATGCTCCACTGCAGAAACAAAGAGTACATCATCGAGAAGGACTGTATTGTACTGTTTAATCCGGGCGACAACCACGCCTGCACACAGAGTGATGGCAAGCGGTTTGACTACCGGGGATTGAATATTCCCAAGGAAGTCATGCTGGACCTGGCGGAGGAGGTGACTGGGAAACGAAAACTCCCCGGATTTTCTGAAAATGTTATTATGGACGATGAGGCGGTAAGTTATCTTCGGCCGCTGCATGAGATGGTCATGAAAGGAATGGGGGAATTCGGAAAAGAGGAAAAATTGCTGCTTTTGATTTCAATGCTGATGCAACAGTATGGGCAGCCGTTTGAGCGCTGCATTCCGGAGTGCAGACAGGAGATTGAGCAAGCCTGTGATTATATGAAACAGCATTTTGCAGAGCGCATTTATCTGGACCAGATCTGCCGCCATACAGGCCTGAGCAAATCGACGCTGCTCCGCGCATTTACAAAATCAAAAGGCATCACGCCGTACCGCTATCTGGAGACCATTCGCATCAATGAGGCAAAGAAGCTGCTGGGGCAGGGGGTGGCGCCAGTGGACGCGGCGATACAGACGGGATTTGCCGACCAGAGTCATTTTACAAATTATTTCAACAGTTTTATCGGGCTTACGCCCGGTTGCTACAATGAAATTTTCTCACCGAAAAGCAGGGGTGAGAGTCGGGAGGAAGATGGGTATGGATCTGCAGAAGGAAAAATGTGTCATGGTGGTTGACGGGAATCTGCCGTTGGGAATCATTGCAAATGCAGTCGCTATTATGGGGATTACACTGGGAAAGGAGATGCCGGAGGTGGTCGGCAGGGAGGTGTCTGACAAATCAGGCAATCTGCACCAGGGTATTATCGAGTTCCCTGTCCCCGTTTTAAAAGGGGATTCCGGGCGCATCAAATCGATCAGGGAAAGACTATACGAGCCGGAATTTTCGGATTTGTCGGTGGTTGACTTTTCTGATCTGGCACAGGGGTGCAAGACGTATGAAGAATTTATTGAAAAGATGGGAACGACACCAGAGGCAGAACTGAACTATCTGGGAATTGCAATCTGCGGCGCGAAGAAAAAAGTCAATAAGCTGACGGGCAGTATGCCGCTGCTGCGATAGTGTTGTGACAGAATATATGGTCTTACTTACTATTTGGCATGATGGCGGCTGATCATATAGCTCATATTGAGATCGTGTTTGATAATAATTATGAAAAACATCAGGTAATTCCCGAATGTGATGTTCCGGAAGGAGTTTTATCAGAACAACAGTTTGCAGTACTGAATCGAATAAATGAAAAGTTTGCCGATTTTGGTTCAGTTGAGATTTCAAACTATTCACATAGAGAGAAAGGTTACAATGCGACAAAACCAGGAGAAATTATTTCATACTTGTATGCCAGGGATATTCAATTGAGTATACCATAACAGTTTTAGACAGATTATGATGCAACTTTGATGCATATTTCATATAAAATAATTCCAAAACGATCTTAGGATCTGTCACGAAATAACTTTTCATTTTGACTTGCCTAAATCCACACATGCGTCGTTGTCGTCAATCG
The DNA here is from genome assembly GCA_029067205.1 of Lachnospiraceae bacterium. GTDB lineage: Bacteria > Bacillota > Clostridia > Lachnospirales > Lachnospiraceae > COE1. Next base: position 6,548 of record JAIEEY010000408.1, on the reverse strand, counting down.
GCGTACGTCCAGTACGCCTCACTCCTCCGCCTGGCCTGTATGAATTTATTCTGCGTCAAGTATGAAAGTTATTTCATGACAGTTCCTTACGTGCGGAGGAAATTATGAATGCATCGATAAAAACGCTAATAAAACTGTTGCTGATCGGACTGTTCGGGATCTATAGCTATATAGGCAGTGTTCCTGATATCAGTCTGCGGCCTGATCAGGGGGAAGAGCCACCATCTGCTGTGCTGACAGAGATCATCACGCCGCTGCAGCGGATAGGAAACAGACTGTATTGCGGAGATCTTGTCATAAGGCTGCCGGACGGAGTGACCGTCGAGATGCAGGAGCAGGGGCCAGAGGAACAGCAGGCGGGCATGGTGATCGACTTGGAGGGAGTAGATGATAAACCTTTGGCTGCAAGGCTGTGGATCACATATTACAGGGCAGAGTGTTCGAATCTGTGGACGCTGCTCAGCGCATTGATGGATCTGCTGCCGGATACGACCATGCGCCTGCGCTGTTATGATACGGATAAGAATATAGAGCTTTTTACCTATACCAGCGGATACAAAAGAGGATATATCCTGATATATGAGGAAAATGTCTGCATTGTAGAGGAGATGTTATATGGAGGAAAATACGTTTTTGGCGGGCTGTTAGATGATCAGGCAGTCAGATGGAATGATATCTATGAATGCGGCGACAGGAAGAATAGCAGTTATATCGTGCTGTTTGACAAGCTGAAAATAGGAAAAGAGGCCTTTCTGGTATTTCGGTATACGGCACAGGACAACACGCGGTGGCTCGGTCTGGTACAAGATGGGGATTATCTGGAGACCTACCATGAAAAAGAAGGGGATTACGGCGTGGTCTGTCAGAAAATCGAGATAGCGCCGAATGCGCCTGCATCAGAAGAGCAGATTATATACCAGGACTACAATTTTGACGGATTCCCGGACATCAGTGTGTCATCGAATAAAATTTATCTCTGGAATCCCGGAGAAAAACGGTATGTGGAGGCACAAGTGCCAGAGGAGTTTCTGTGGATTCAGAGCGATGCGATATTTTCAGACACAGGAGTCATCTGGGGACACAGATACAGTTATGGAGAAGCAGGCAGCCAGGGTGTGGCCAACGAGAAAGAAACACTTTGGAAATGGGATGGGAATGAGCTGGTCAAACTGCGGGAATGTGAGGTGCTGGTCCACAGGGATATGGTACAGTTATGGGCATATGATACGATCGCGCAGGAAAAGATTTTTAATGCATATGTTACACTGGAGGAATATCAGCAGGGCAATGCAAAAATACAGGAGTTATATCGAACATTCTATGATCAGATGGTGCCGGAGGAAACTTTTTTCTGCTATCATACCGTTGATTGCAGCCAGGAAGAGATGCGCTATATTCCGCAGGGACTTTTGGACAAGGTCACAGAGGCAATGTACAGCGGCACAGAGCTGGAGACACTCAAGTCAATGGTCAATGACAGAGAACTGTCCACAGAGGAAATCCTGTCAATTGCAAAACAAAACATTGACCTGCGCCAGACGGTTCTGGATAAGGATTGGGGTGGTGCGTATCTTATGGTGACGGCGGACGGTGACAATGATGGTGTGATGGACATAATTGCCATGGAAAGCTATGGCGGAAGTGATGGCTCTGTGGATTTTGTCTTTTATCAGGGGCAGAAGGACGGCACTTTTCAGCGTACAGATGCATTTTCTTCTGTGCGGGAGGAGTTTGCCATGCTCGAATACGATGGCAAAAACTATCTGTTCCGCACGCTTTTTGACTACAGGAAAAAGATCTATAACGGGATTGGTATCACCTGTTATGTGGATGGGGAGTGTGTGGAGCAGGCAGAACTCATGCTGGTTCCGGAACATTATGAGACAACGCTTGTGGAATGTTCACGGGAAGAATACAGAACTTATGCGGAACAGGTCGCAGCAGAAAGCCTTGCCTACAAGGCAGTGTTCGAGGAGGAAAAGAACATGCTGGGCAGCAGCGAGAAGAAACTGCCCGATTATTATGGAGAATACCAGTGTGACCTGAACAATGATGGGATCGTGGACGAATACCAGAAGGTATTGTGGAGCACAAGCAGTATCAATGTATGTGATTATCTGCACTTTGACGGAACGGGCAAGGCGGCTGAGACAGTGAGCGATGCGATTTTTTCCCTGGAGGGACCTCCGCTCATGATGTGGGTGGACGCGGTTCAGGGTAAAAATGTCATCAATGTGATGTCCCAGACAGGACTTGAAGATTTTGCGATCACAGGCTTTCTGGTGAGCGGCTTCTCCTATGAACAGCTTTATGACATTTGTGTGGATGTGACCTATGGTGTCAATGTGAGCGGAAAAAGCAGAAGAGGTTGACACGTTGATTTCTGTGAATGAGGAGACACGGCAGGCGATATTTGCAGCGGCGGCAGTGCTGGCATCTGTGCCGGTTATGGTGATCTTTTTGCTGCTGCAGCGATATATTCAGGGCGGACTTGTGGCAGGCGGTGTAAAAGGCTAGAAAATCTAAAAACATACGTTCTTTCTGCGAGGAAGGAACGTATGCCTGATCATCGCTTCGTTGAGATGTTTATCCCACAATATCCGCACTTTTCATCTCACCGTTGAGATTGGCCTCGATCTCGATTGCGTGGTCCGTGAACATGTCGTCTGCATCATAGTACAGTGTGAAATTACCCAAAGGATAAATTGAAATGCTTTCGATAGATATTCTGTGAAAAAACTGTTCCTTTGTAATATGGATCTCGTCCGCATCTTCCTCGTCGTCCTCGTCCCAATTTTCGTCATCGCAGCCATACCAGTCATTTGCAAGTTCCCAGAGTTCTCCGGCAGCAAACAGACGAAATTTCTCATCCCACTCTCTCAGATTTTCATATAGTTTTTTCAGATGCGAGTATGCTTTCGCAGCGGTTTCCCCATCTTCCTCATCGGTCCGCAAAGAAACATGGCACGCTGTTCCAAGCCAGTCAATCGTTCCTTCAAACCACGAAAACTGTCTGTCGAGTGCAAATGTACCAAGAACATCGTCCTCGATCGATACAGGCTGTATGACATGCTCACGTACAGCGTCAAGCCGCGGTTCGGAGACGTTTTTCTCAACAACTTCGACAACCATATAACAATTGTTTAACGATTTGCGCATATAAGGTTCCAATGGAATGGGAATGTTCTTCCGCGCCCGGATGTGGCAGATCTGATACTGCTTAAAATTGTAACCCCATCCAATCTGCAGTTTTTTCTTTTTGATCATCCATTCAAGCCGCCCGGTTTCGCGTGAAAATTCGCCGGTCTGTGTATTGACGGAGGCGATAAATTCTACACAGGGGCGCAGCATATCGCCGATAACGGCCGCACCGCCCGCAGGCGCTTTGATCAGCACGAGCAGATCTGTTATTTTGTCCTCAAAGCGTTTTTCAAATTCTTCAACAGTATTCATAAAGTTTTCTCCATATTCAATCAGTCATATTGCAGGGCGATAAATTTAAAATCATCAGTCTTTTGCAGCCTGTCAACAGTCTTTTCCCTGACGCGCTCTGTCATGATGTCGACGGCGTACTGGAAGAAATCAAACTGTTCATATTCCGCGCAGCAGAGCATGATTCCGAATGTGTGGTTGTCGCCATAGATGCGGTCTGAAAAGTAATCACCAGAGTTGTCACCGATGTCGTCATACTCCGGATATTCTCTTTCTAAAGCCTCTTTTTGCTCTGGAGTGCCAGATAGTGCGTGAAAATCAATCGCTTCCCCATCCCAGAAATATTCGATAAAGAGCCTTGCAACAACATCTGTGCAATTGGCGCAGACCAGTTCGGCGATGGCATCTGCATTGCTGACTGCAAAGCATTTGATTTTCTGTCTGGCGTCTTCCAGGTCTGCATAGTGGATATACAGAAGAGATTCCTTCTCATAAAGCCAGGCAGTGATTTTTTGCAGCTGACCGTTTTCGTCATAGTACGCCTTGAGTGTTTCTGTCATCGTTTCTTCCGGAATTTGATACAGTCTGATACGATGTCTGCAGTCTTCCCCGACGGGAACCATGTAGGTAAAGATCTGATATTGTGCATCATAGTCAAAATCAATGCTGTCCCCGAAATCCTCATGGAAATCTTTGAGGCGGTATGTTCCTTCTTTATAAAGGAGTGGTATCATAAATGATGTTACCATAAGAATACATGTCCTTTCCTGTTTTGTTTTTATTTTTATTTTAATCTTATCATACCATAAAATCTGCTGCAATGTGTATGAAACATATTTATAATAGATTGGCAGTTTTTTAGTTACGTTACTTTTCACGGGTAGGGGAATCATGTAGCTATTAATTGGTTAAAGTGCTGAAATACAAAAAATATTTATCAACATCAAACAGGCTGTTTTTGAAGAAAATGTGGATATCCATCTGCTTTTTCCAGCAGCAGAACCTGTATATCCGTAAGATCGAAGAACAGCCTGCTGTTTGTGGGAAAAAGAACAAAGCCCAGGAACGTCTGATAGAGCGGTTTTACCAAATCCTCGACCTTTTTGCAGGGGATCTTTCCAACATGAAAGCCGAAAAAGAAAAAGGCAGAAAGAGACCTGAAACCGTATGAATAACCAGGAGTATTTTTTGAACACTTCATTGTCATATCAGCTGCAGGCTGCCCGCAGGGAGCTTGCAGACTTCAGGTCCGGGGAGATCTTCCAGAAGCTGCGCAGGGATTATGAAGGCATTATCCGCAGCCAGAAACGGGAGATCGAAAAACTGCGCCGGGAACGGGATGAGCTCTCCTTTACAAGAAAAGGGATTACCCGCCAGTGGACAGAGGTTCTGGATGATATGGCCCGGGAATATGAAAAAGAAGTGAAAAAACTAAAAAAGACAATTGCTGAACTGATGGACATCATTGCAAGTCTGACTAACCGGAATACCGAACTGGAGGGACAAAAGAAAGAACTCCTGCATAAATACTATGAGACTGCCTCACAGCTCGAGGAAGCCCAGGGCATGATCGTGAAACTTCAGGCACAGGTAAACCACAACTATGAGAATTCCTCCCTTCCGTCTTCCAAATGCATTGACCGGAAAAAGATTACAAACAACAGGGAGAAAACAGGCAGGAAACCCGGGGCGCAGCCCGGACATAAACATCACCCCCGCAGGAAACTCACGCCTTCCCGGACAGTGGAGATCCTGCCGGATAAGAAATATCTGGATGAATCCAGATATATTCCCACAGGAAAGAGCATCACAAAGCAGGTGGCCGGTGTGTCAGTCCGTGCTGTTGTCACACAATACAGTACACAGGAGTTTTATGACAGGAAAACAGGGCACATGGTACATTCCCCATTTCCGGCGGGTGTTGTAGATGATGTGAATTATGATGAGTCCCTGAAAGCATTTGCATTTCTCCTCAATAACCGGTGTAATGTACCCCTGGAAAAGACAACAGAATTCATTTCGGAAATGACAGGGGGAGAACTGCGCCCTTCTGTGGGAATGATAAATGGCCTGTGCCATGAGTTTTCGGGGAAAAGCAGGGAAGAACAGGACCAGCTGTTTAAGGCACTGCTTGATGCACCTGTAATGAATGCCGATGGAACAACAGTAAGGATCAATGGAAAAAACAGCCAGGTTTTCGTCTGCTGTAACCAGGATACAGCCATGTATTTTGCCAGGGAGAGCAAAGGACATGAGGGAGTCCGTGGGACTCCGGTAGAATCCTATGGAGGGATTTTAATCCACGATCATGATAAAACTTATTACAGATATGGTTCAGACCACCAGGAATGTATGGTGCATATCCTGCGTTATTTAAAAGGGAGCATGGAAAATGAACCAGACAGGACATGGAACAGGGAAATGCATGGACTGATACAGGAGATGATCCATGCGGTAAACCTGTCCAGAGATGGAGTCCTGACACAGGAAGAGAGGAGTGCATATTCAGAAAGATATGATGAGATCGTGAAAAAATCAGGAAAAGAAAAGGAACAACCGTTTTTCTCACAACACACAATATGATAGATGCAGATTTGTTATGTGATAGGGTTGCCTTTATTTCCAATGGGGATATTGTGGCAATGGACACTCCGAAAAACCTGAAAGAAAAAAACAGCAGCCATCAAGTCCTTATTGAATAGATGAAATTATTAGTATTCATTCCAAAGAGCCAACTTTAGAAGACATGTTTATAAAGTATACGGGGAGGAGGCTGAATTAAATGCAGAAATCACTTCTCTCATTGATAATAGCTATGTTTATGGGCTGCGTTTTTAATGCAATGAATATGATTTCCGAAAAGGAAGAAGGCATTATTTTCATTAACGAGGTGCTTCCCATGACGAAAAGGCAGTATATTTTTCAGAAAATTTTTATAGGATTTATTTTGGGATGCCTGTCTTCCGTATTAACGGTATGTTTCAGTTTACGATTATCCATAAAATACATTCTGCCTTTGCTGGTGCTAATTGTATTGTCTTCATTTATTTCGGCTTTGGTAGGTATGCTGATTGGGAAATGGGCAGATGGAATTTTAGTTGGCATAACTTATGTAA
>JAIEEY010000407.1 GCA_029067205.1 Lachnospiraceae bacterium | reverse complement strand
CGGTAAGCGTCTGGTTCTCACTGAAGCTGTCCACACCCCAGATTTGATTGAACAAAAAATCTTTGTCCAACGTCTTTCCGGGATTTTCTGCCAATAACAGAAGAAGTTCATATTCTTTTACATTGAGCTCTAAGAGGGATTTGTTTTTGTAAACTTTACGGGCGGATTTGTCAATCGTAAGACTGCCGGACTGCAGGACATCCTTCTCTGCCATGGCGCCATAAATCCGCGCAAACAGGGAGTTTATCTTTGCCAGCAGCAGATCAGGGTCCACTGGCTTTTCAATATAATCGTCCGCGCCGAGCCGGAATCCGTTTAACTGGTCTTCTTTTCCCACACGCGCACTGATGATGAGAATCGGCACACTTCCAGCCTTGCGCACCTCGCGGCATACAGCAAATCCATCCATTCCCGGCAGTGTGATATCCAGGAGAATGAGCTTTGCGGTTTCTTTTTGCAGACATGCGAGTGCCTCTTCGCCCGAAGCAGCCCTTTGTACCTTATATCCAGCCCTTTCAATATAAACACTTAACAGCTCCGCCAACTCCCCCTCATCCTCTACCATCAAAATATCATACAAATCCAATCCCCCCAAACATAAATCCTTTAAGGAAGAATGCCTGCCCCTGGCATTCTTCCGAACGAAACTTAGAAGTTCTAAGGCGGTGATCTTTACAGCATTAGAACTTCTAAGTTTTGTTTACCAGCCGAGTTTCATCAGCCAGTTGTTCAACTCCCGATCACGCTCTCTGGCCATATCCTCCATATATTTCCCCAAATGCATCTCATCCCGGATATTGCCGTCCTCTATATAAAAGACACGCTCACACCGAGACGCAACCTTCACATCATGCGTCACCATCATGATTGTCGTCCCTTCCTCATTCAGCTTATTGAGCTCTTTCATGACTTCCCTGGAATTCTGCTTATTCAACGCCCCTGTCGGCTCATCGGCAAAGATGATTTTCGGATTGTTGATCATACTCCTCGCAATGCACGCCCTCTGCAGCTGACCGCCCGATACCTCGCTGATATCATTGTCCGCCACCTCGCTGATGCCAAGCTTCGCCATCAATACTTTCGCGCGCTCGTTAATCTCCCTGCGCTGCGCCTTTCCGGAAGCAGATTGATATGCCGGTAACACTATATTATCATAGATCGAGAGATTTTTCAGCATATACATCTGCTGAAATACAAATCCCATCCGTTTTAAGCGCATGTCGCTGACTTGATTTGCAGAAAGCTTCGTCATCTCCTCCCCGAAAAATTGAATCTCCCCTGCCGTAGCTGTATCCATACCGCTGATGGTATAGAGCAGCGTCGTCTTCCCCGAGCCGGAAGGCCCCATTACCCCAACCATTTCTCCCTCCTCAATCTCCAGATTGACATTCCGAAGGACATTATTCTGCCTCTTGTTCACAATATAAGTTTTACACAAATCCTTTGCTTTCAATGCGTTCATATCCACAATTCTCCTATCTTTTTCCACATCACATATTATACTCACGGCAAATGAATTTTACCGTGAGTATTGCGCCAGCCGCAGCCGCGAAGCGGCATTTTTCTTTATACGCATTGCGTATTTGCGTCTGTGTGCATCACTTTATACTCAGCGATCAGTCTTTTTGACCACCAGTATAATTCCTTGGCCTGTGTCTTTTACAGGCTTAGAAATTCTCTTCATGCTTTACTCCGCAATCTTCATATCACTGGTCTGAATCTTCCGCACGCTTCTGGTCGCAGCATACGTTGCGGTCATAATCCCCACGAGCAGCACCGCTGGATAAAGCACATATGCCTTTAACGGTTCCACCTGAATCTGAAGTTCCGCTCCCATGATTGCAAATACCTTAGTCAGGATAAATCGATTGCACAGCATGGATAACGGCACCGCAAATGCCATCGAGAGAATGACCACCCAGACCATCCGCATCATCAGCCACATCCGAATGTCATGACTGCGCCAGCCGATGCTCCCCAGCATGGCAAGCTGCCCTTTCTCCCGCACAATGAAAAGCTTCATCATCAGCAATGCGATCAGCATGATCAACACACACAGCATGACTGTCATCGGAAGCTGCATCGCGCGCATGGTATCCTTTACAGAACCTATATTGACATCTACGGCCTCCTGTGCTGTCAGCCACTCATATTGCGGAAATTCTTCTTTCAATTGATCCGCCAGCTGTCTCTGTGTCAGCTCTGTATCCATATCTACTGTTGTCTTCCAATATCCCATCATAGTCTCATTACTCAGGTCGATCGCAGGATTCAGCCTGCAGCTCTTTCCCAACTGCAGATAATCACTGTAATATCCCGTAATGATAAACTTATGTTCTCCATTGTTTAACTGCGCGGTTACAGTATCACCAATCCTTAAATGATTATCCTCCATGACTTTCTTGGAAAATGCCACCTCATTTGCCAGCTTTGGTGCTTCTCCTTCCGCATATTCACAATAGCCGCCGTTTTCACCGATCGGATAATTGACCAGAAATGTTTCTGTTTTGCCCTCATCATTTAAAGTAAACCGACAGAAGATCAGCGCCCCGACACTCAGTTTTGCATCATAGCCTTTTTCCGCCAGCTCACGCTCTACCCGCCGCAGTGCTTTCTCCAAATCCTGCGTATTATGGTACGGATCATCGCCCTCTGCCTCTATTGTATCTATATAGACTGCCGCAGCGGGATTCAGGTTGAATTTGGATACCATCTCGTCGCTCTCCAGTGTTGTCAGTGTGTTTAAGGGTACTGTAATCAGCACAAAACTGATACAGAATGTAAAAAGCAGCACCAGATACCGTTTCGTATTGCATAGAATGTCATTTAATCCCAGAAATGAGATGGTTCCCATATACTTTCTCTTGTAAAGGCTAAGCCCTCTCCTCCGCTGATACCGCTCGCCATTTCCGCCGTTTCGGATCGCCTCTATGGCAGAAACTTTTTTCAATTTCCTCGTAAACAGAATACACATTCCCGTGACAAAAATGATAACTGCCGCGCTGCAGACCAGATTGACCCCAAAAGAATCTGCACTGTCACCCAACACCATGTTTTTGCTGACGCTTTCTGTCATGAGTGCTCCAATCGGTATACTGAGCAGTAATCCCACAAATGCCCCCACAGCAACTACTGCAAAATATTTTGCCAGATAAATCTTCTGAATAGAAAAATTGCGCATTCCGATGGCCTTCATCACGCCGATTTCCCGATAATTCTCCTCCATGGTAAAGCTTAATGAAAATCGCAGGATCATCAGTGAGATCAGGATCAGACAGATACCAATCACGATCAACAGGGCGGCAACGATCATGTCAAACACATAGAGCATGGAATAAAGGCTGCTCTCAATCGAATATGCGATTGACTGAAATTTTTGCTGGTTCATTGCCTCCAGCGTCTTTTTCGGTTCCGTTGAATTGAATGCGTATACTCCCATCGTTATATTTGTGGAATCCAATACCATGGCATCATAATCTTCCCTGCAGAAAACAAGGCGTCCCATTTCTGACATTTCATTTCCAAACAAGATATCTTTACACCGTATTGCGATCTGATATGTATAGGTTTTACCAGATATTTTGATTTGAAGCTTATCCCCTGTCTGGAGTCCATTTCGATCCATCAGTCCCGGAGAAACTGCCACTTGTCCAGAATCAAGCATCAGATCTTTTCCCTCACTGTCCAGCGGTTTTGCATATTTACTGCCCGTATATCCCAGGTAAATAGTCACTCCGGCTGCATCGATCGGAGTCGCATTCTCTTCTCTCGTTCCTTCTTTCATGGGGATAATATCATCTGACTTGATCTGGAACAGTTGCTCATATGCATATTCTGTAATCTCATCGCGGCTCTCGATCCACTCCGCAAACGCCTCCTTTTCATTCTCCCCTCCCAGAATGACCATCACATCGCTCACATTGGCGTACTTCATAAAAGTCTCCAGTCCATTCATCACCACGCGGATATTGCTGACACTGCTGGCAAGAAATATCGTGGACAGTGTGATAAACAGAAACAGAATGATGTTGACGCTCTTTTGTTTCTGTCC
>JAIEEY010000406.1 GCA_029067205.1 Lachnospiraceae bacterium | reverse complement strand
GAACTTAATATGAAGAATTTTAATGTAAAGGCATTAGTGGCTGTAGCGATCATTTCCCTGATGGGAGGAAGTGTGTTACAGGTATCGGCTGCGGAAGTTAAAAATAATGAAGGGCAAGTATGCCAAAGTGAGTCACAATTCAATTTTGAGGAGGAGGTAACTACTTTTTCTGATTTAGGCATTATGTCTCAGGCTTTAGAAGCTTTTATGGCAGAGAATCCCGAAAGCACAGAAGCAGAGCAGGAAGCTTTCTTGATCCAATTTGTAGAAAGTGGAGAGCTTAGAGCCGTTAGAAATGCTCGTGGAATTGGGGATAATATTCCGGGCTTTAGCAGTTTAAATTCTACAGAACGAGAGCTTGCTTTAAAACATCCCATTCAGGCACTAAAGGTATACCAATGTGCAAATAAAGCAACGGATGCTACAATAGCCTATTACGGCATAAACGGTTGGCAGGATAACAGTGATGCTTTTAGACATTGTTGCTGGAATGCTTTGATGAAAAGTGCTATGAATGAAAGTGATGCAGATGTATGGGCAACCGCACATGAGGCTGATTCATTTGGGATTGACAAAGAAATGGATTTGTTTAACAATGTGGTGGGACGTTCTATTGATGTGTCCGGCCAAAGTGATTCTGAAATTTATGAAGCAGTTAAAGAAAAAGTTGTAAATGGAAGTTGTCGCAGGATTGTTGATGGCGAGCTAGTGCCTACCGATAGCACAGGATTAATTAAGTAACCATTATTTTGTAGGAAGACCGGAGGATTTCCGGTCTTTTTGCGTTTTTATGTCAAGATGACATATTAGATGCAGACAGCACATTTTGGTATTCTACAAGCCGTTCCTTTTAGCTATGATAATTATGGACTGGAGTGAGTTCAGACTATGTTTTCTATTTTTCATCAGGCGGAATATACTCTAGAAGATCAGCGATAGAGCAATTTAAAGTACGGCATATCCGCACAAGCACTTCTGTATCCAGCCGGGTAATGGTATTATTGATGTATCCGTTTAACTGAGAGCGTTGTATTTCTGCTTTCTGGCAGAATTTGTTTTTGCTCAAACCAGATTTTTTGAGTAACTGTCCTAAGTGAATTTTAATACTTCCGTTTTGGCTCAATTTAGCACCTCCTGTCGAAAACTGTCATAATATGTAGACACAAACTGTTTGACTAATTAAGTATACATTAGTTAAAATTAACATATCAGTTATAAAAAGATATGGATAAGAAGTTATACCATGAGAAAGGAAAGAGACGAATGAGTAAGAGAGCAGCTAAAGATGCAATTATGAAAATTGCTAAAAGAGAAGGAAAAAGCGAAAGTGAAATCAGAGATGAAATGAAGGAAGCTATTATGATTGGTTTTTTGAATAATGAAATGAGGCATAAGTGGGATAGCCTATTTGGATCAGGGAGGTTGCCAAGCCCAGAGGAATTTATTACTGTTTTATCATTGAAGGTTGCGAAAAGATAGATAGAGTAATAATAATGACATAGTAATTTATAGAGAGCAGTTTTACCATTAAGTGTGGTAAAGCTGCTTTTTATGACCGTTTTCTGCTTAAAAGGACCATTTTCTGCAAGGGGTATTGTTTATGCTTTGGGTAAATGCTATATTGAGCTACACGAATAATTAAAATCATAGGAAGAAAGGAAGGTTTATCATAATAAGATGAACAAGAAAGAGAAAAAATTAGATGTACAAAGCATGACTAAAATTGCACTATGTGTAACAATTCTTAGCATTTCTTCTTACTTAGTTATACCACTTCCGTTTACACCAATCGTATTAAGTATGCACACTGTAATGGTCAATTTAATAGGATTGTTGCTTAAACCAAAACATGCAGCATATACTATTTTGGTTTACTTATTAATGGGCTTAATTGGACTGCCGATTTTCTCTGGAGGGACAGCCGGACCGGGGAAATTATTTGGACCGACTGGAGGGTTTTATTTTGGATTCTTGTTTGCGGTTATTTTAATCAGTATGTTTAAGGGGGACAAGTTCAATTTCATAAGATATGCTGTTGTAACCATTTGCTTGGGAATACCAGTTCAACACATATTTGCAATATTGTTTATGTGTTTTCATAATGGTTTCAATATTAAAGCAGCCGCATTAACAGTATCCTTGCCGTTTATTCCCGGCGATATTATCAAATGCGTTATAGCATCGGTCATTGGTGTTGCTTTGAATAAAGTATTGGCAAAGACATCATATGCACCATAGATAAGGAGAACTACATGAAAAATTTTGACGATTACATTCAATATGTTTTAGATGGTGGGCAGTTGCTATTTGACGAACTGATAGACATAGCTCAAAATGTGAATCTTGATACTCTGATGGCAGGAGCTAAGACTATAAGGGAGAAATTCAAAGGAAGTCAGGCACATTTATGTTCTGCATTGAATATCAAATCAGGATGTTGCAGCGAGAATTGCAGGTATTGTTCCCAGTCAAAGTATTACAAGACACATGTTGAGTATTATGATATTATCGAGCCAGAGCGGATCAAGGAGTTTGCTGATTATAATGTAGGAAAAGGCGTACATAATTTAGGCTTGAGTTCCAGCGGGGGTTTTTATTCTGATTTAAACTATACTAAGCTGATAGATGTATATAAGGACATTTCAGCAAAAACACCTTTGATTTTATGTGGAGCGCATGGCATACTCAGGAGCGTGGAAGAGGCAAAAGAGTTAAAAGCTGCGGGATTGGTAACATATGAACATAATTTGCAGACCTCTGAGAAATTCTATCCTAATATCTGTACTACACATACCTATCAGCAGAGAATAGATACGATACGTTTTGCGCAGGAGGCAGGATTAAATATATGTTCTGGAGGCATTATCGGATTGGGTGAAGAAATGGATGACCGTATTGAGATGGCGTTGCTTTTGAGAGAACTAGGAGTTAAGTCTGTGCCAATCAATATTCTAAATCCGGTACAAGGAACACCATATGGAGATAAGCCTGTTAATTTGACCATTGAAGAAGCATTGAGAAGCATTGCGATATTCAGACTGGCACTGCCGGATGCCAATCTAATTTATGGGGCAGGACGGGCATTTATGGGAGATAAATGTTCATTGGCGTTTGCTGCAGGCATGAATGGAATTGTTGTGGGAGATTTTTTGACAGCAAAAGGTAATCAGATTGAAGATGATGTTAAGCTGTTGAATGAGCAGGGGATGGTTCCGGTTCCGTCATTTAAACAATAAATCACAGGAAAGGAAAGCTGATAATGGACTTTGGAAAATATGATAAATTACTAAAGGGAGAAAATCTGAGCCAAGAGGAAATATTACATATTTCGGAATATGCAGAAACAGAGGAATTGCTTGACTTTGCTAATCGTGTCAGGGAAATGTATCATAAAAATAAAATCAGTTTATGTGCGGCAATGAATTTGAAGTCAGGAAAGTGCAGCGAGGATTGCAAATATTGTTCCCAATCGGCATTTTACAACACGAATATACCTGTATATCCAATGCAGGATATTGAAAAGGTGTTAGAGTTTGCTGCTTTTAATGAAGAACAGGGCATTACCAATTTTGAATTAAGTACAAGCGGTGGGGATTTATCGAGACTGGATAAGGAAAAGTTAATATCCATTTACGAAACGCTGTCCCAAAAGACATCTATGCGCTTATGTGGCGCACATGGGTTACTAAAAGATGTAGAGGAGGCAAAGGCACTAAAAAAAGCGGGATTGGTAGTATATCAGCACAACTTACAGGCAGGAAGGTCATATTTCCATAACATAATAACGACGCATACTTATAAAGAAAGACTGAATACATTAAAATATGCTAAAGAAGCAGGACTGATTCTTTGTTCAGGTGGAGTTATCGGAGTTGGGGAAACAATGGCGGATCGTTTGGAAATGGCGTTTGATCTGCGTGATATAGGTATTGCTTCAATGCCAGTAAATATTCTGAATCCTATTCCGGGTACACCGTTTGGGGATAAAGGAATTTCAATATCGAAAGAAGGGCGTGTTTCAAATAACATCTATATTAGTTGACAGATCACGATTTGTCTGATTGGACGCAGAATATCCCCAGAA
>JAIEEY010000405.1 GCA_029067205.1 Lachnospiraceae bacterium | reverse complement strand
TTCGAGTACACTAATGAAGTAAGAGCATTAATATTTGTTTTTGATAAATTGGAGGTTTTACCTGTTATGAGATTCGATATGCATTGCCACACAAAGGAAGGTTCCATGGACGGAAAGATTCCAATATCCGAATATATTCAGATATTAAAGTCCAAGGGCTTCCATGGTATGCTTGTGACAGACCATGATTCTTACAACGGCTTCCGCAGATACCGCGATCATTTGAAAGGTAAGATAGGTGATTTTGTCGTTCTGAAGGGAATTGAGTACGATACGATTGACGCGGGTCACATTCTCGTGATTCTGCCGGAAAAAGTAAAACTTCTTCTAATGGAATGTCGTGGTCTTCCCGTGAGAGTCCTTCAGGATGTCGTGCACAGACATGGTGGTATCCTTGGCCCCGCACATCCCTGCGGCGAACGCCACTTAAGCATCACCCGCACACGCGCCTACAAAAACAATCCTGACATCATGAAACATTTTGATTTTCTGGAAGCATTTAACGCCTGTGAATCACAGGAGTCAAATTCCGAAGCACGAAGACTTGCACTCCACTATAACCTGCCAATGTTTGGCGGAAGTGACTCCCATCATCCCGACTGTGTAGGCACAGCTTACACAGATTTAAAATCACAAATAACAAGCGAATCAGAACTGATCCAATATATTAAGGAAAAGAGAGACACTAACTATGGCGGTGAATATTATCAGGGCACTGTAAAAGGTAAGATTGGCATCTTTAACCATGTTCTGGTAGAAGGTTTCTGGTTTTACAACCACTTTGCAAGCCTGTACCGCCACCACAAGAGAAAGCTCGCACTGTCACTCTTGAATCAATGAAAAAATTGATTTAAAGATTGTTCATGAGGTGTGTTCCCACTCGGAAACACACCTCTTTCGTTTTGATCCATCACAGCTCATGTTCAAGTTTAAGCCTGTTTGTATGCATGTCCATCAGCTTGTAGCGGTACTCGTCATCCGTGATCACACGCTCCAAGGTATCCATGTCGCCCTCCTCAAGCAGCGTCTTCAGAAGCTCATTATAGCTTTTGATGATGTTCCTCTCTAGGAGCTCCATCTCATTTAATTCTCTGTTCTCATCTCCCATGATCCTAACCTCCCTTCAAATCCTTTTTTCCGCTTTGCCTGGAGTGAGGATTCTGAATGTGCCGCTTCCCGGCTCAAACACAACGGTTCGCGGAAAATGCTCTCCTACATCGGAGGCGAGCAGCGGTATCTGAAGTTCCTCAAGCTTTTCCCGCACTGCTGCCAGATTTCTGGCAGAGATATCCCTGCTCTCCGGTATTGTGGCATTTTTGATCATGTGGGCTGCGCCTGCAATCTTTGCCACCAGATGTTCCCGCGATGCACCCTGCATCACCAGATCCCTTATCATCTCGTCAAGACCTGAATCCGCATATTTTGCCGCGACAAACGCCGCCCCTTCCTCATTGACCACATTGTGATGTGGAAGCATGACATGCAGAAGTCCGCCTACACCTGTCTGCGGATCCCGCACAGCCACACCGACACATGACCCCAGATCCTTTGTCATCAGTTTCTTTTCCCCTCTTGCAGTCTTGTAATCGCCCATGTTCACGACGATCATACTCTCCAATTCTGCAACTGTAAATGTCGCCACCTTTACACCTCCACCCAAAATGAACCTCAGTACGCCAGATCCACTTCAGCAAACAACTTATCAAAAGGAATCTTTATCATCGGAAAGTGAACGATCTTCAAGATATCCTTGTTTTCCTCCACAACAGTATTCCACAGATAGTACTGCGGTTCCCCCTTCTCGTCATAATCCAAATTGTAAATTTCTACAGACTTTATCTTCCAATCAACAATCCAGTATTCGTCAATCTCCTGCTGCCTGTAGATCTCCATCTTTTCCCCGCGGTCATATTTTTCCGTGGACGGACTCAGCACTTCCATCACAAACCTGGGAATATCCAGGAAAGCATTACCCTTTCTTGCCTTTACACGACAGTTGATCGATGCATCTGGAATAACAGTCCTCTCCTCCCCCTCCCTCGTATGCCACCTGTACTGCACGTTATCAGAGAATACATAGCATGTACTATTCATTAACTGTTCCCTTACTGCCGCCACAAAGTTTACGATAACCGTAGAATGTTCCGGTCTCGCCCCTGCCATATCCAGTATCTGAAAATCCAACTCTATAAGCTCCTTCCAAAACAACATTATTTTGTACTTATTTACCAATTTTTTAATGTTTTAACAAATCTAATGTATCCATTATACCAAATCCTTCCATAGTTTCAAGCCTTACTGAAACATACATTGCAAAAATCATAAGAATTTTTTGCAAAATCTCTCAAGTTGAGGTAGAATAGATATACAACACAAAATAAAATGAAGTGAAATGATTATTATCAATATCATTTATAACGTTTTTTCACAAAAGGGGACTGTTATGGGTATTTTAATGAAATCAAAAGGTAAAGACTTACTATTATCAATGTCAGAGCTGGAGGAAGCAGACTATAGCAAAAAATCTGCCGAGCTGGAACAAATGTATCGCCGCCTGATCGCCGGACGCACGCAGTTCGAGGATGTGATGTCCAATATTTTTGATTCCCTGATGAAAATCAGTTCTTTGGACCTCTCATTAAGCCACTATTCTGAACTGCTCCAGCAGGTATCAGACAGCGTCTCTGAGGCAACAGCTGTAATTCACCAGGCTTCCGGTGAAGCTGCTTCCGTCTCGTCCACAGTGTCGTCCCAGCACGAAGATCTGACCAACACGATCATTGCCGTTTCGGAAGCATCAGGCAGCGTCTATCAGAAAATCGATGAGGGACAGCAGGAACTGACTGCGACCAAAAGTCTGTCAGACAGCACGATTACTGCCTCCAGGGATATGCAGCAGGATATGAACCAGCTCTCCGACATTATCAATCAGATGAACAACGTGATCACCGGCATCAATGCGATCTCGTCCCAGACAAACCTGCTCGCGCTGAACGCTTCTATTGAAGCTGCGAGAGCTGGCGAGGCCGGAAGAGGATTCGCAGTCGTAGCTGACGAAATCAGACAGCTTGCCGACGAGACACAGAACCTGACCGCAAGCATGGGACGTTTTGTGACAGATATCCATACTGCATCAGAAAAAAGTGTAAAGAGTGTGGATATGACAATCGAGGCTCTGCAGACTGTTACTCAGAAAATCAGTTATGTATGGGAATTAAACGAGGATAACAGAAACAATCTGGAAAAGATCACCAATAATATCTCGTCCCTTGCAAGTCTCAGCGAAGAGATCAGCAGCTCCATCATTGAGCTGGAATCGCGCTCTTCTGACATTGAAAGCCAGTGTGCTATACTGCATGAGGACACGACAAAGCTGCGCGAACATGGCAAAAACATTGACAATATTGCCGCGCCGTTGCAAACAATCGAAGCGGCATTGGACGAATCTGCTAAGGTCATGGGGAACATGACAAGAGATGCCTTTTACAGGCTGGAAGACAAGAATTTTGTTGAATATATCGAGAAGGCGATCTCCGCGCATAAGAACTGGCTCGGAAACCTTGAGCGGATCGTCAGGGAAAAAACAATCCTGCCACTGCAGATCAATGACAGGAAATGTGGTTTTGGTCATTTTTACTATGCGATGAGTCCGACAAACCCAGCGGTTATGAAAATTTGGAAAGAACTCGGTGAAAAACATAAAAAATTCCACTCTTATGGAAAACAGGCTATTGATGCCCTGTTTGATGAGAATTACAGCAAAGCTGAAACGATTTATCAGGAGGCAAATGAGTATTCCAAGACACTGATACAGGACTTGGAAAATGTCAAGAAAGCATTGGGACGTTAGCCTTGCTCTTCTTCCCCATACTGCCCAAAAAACTCATTAAGATTCAGGAGGCACTTTATCATCACCTTCATCTCATCCTCGTCAAGACCTTTCACAATCGCCTTGATCATGTTTTGATGAAATCCCCGGTGATGGTAAAATGCCTTTTTCCCTTTCGGCGTGAGCACAACCAGAACGACACGCTTGTCCGTCGTGCTCCGCTCCCGTATGATATATCCCTTGTCCTCAAGGCTGTTCATGTTGGTGGTAAGGGTGCCCATGGTCACATCAAGGCGCTTTGCAATATCGGACATCCTGCGCGGTTCCTCGATGCCGATCGCTTCTATAATATGCATATCATTGTTCGTGATATCCTTGTATTCCTCGGTGATCACCGCTTTCTCCTCGATGCTCATAACATCGTTAAAAAGCTTCACCAGCGTTTCATTCAATATCCTTTTTGTAGACTTTTCCATGTTCATTCCCCATCCCATTTCTTTATACCGCAGCATGAAGAAAAGTTCTCAGGCAGTGTATTTTGCTGCCTTAGAACTTCTCTTCATGCTGATTACCAGACCAATATACTTGCCCCGTATGTCAATCCGGCTCCAAAACCAGACAGCACCAGTCTGTCGCCTCTTTTTATTTTACCACTCCGATTCCACTCGTCAAGCAAAACCGGTATCGTAGCGGAAGACATATTTCCAATCTTATGGATATTCATCGGGAATTTTGCAATATCTACCTTCATTCGCTTTGCGACAGACTCTATGATGCGCACATTTGCCTGATGCAGCATAAACCAGTCCACATCATCCGCCATAAGTCCCGCCTTGTCCAGCGCTTCCTGAATGCAGGCCGGAACCTGCTTTATAGCAAACTTGTAAACCTCCTGTCCATCCATATAAATATATGGATTTTCTGTCCTCTTCTCCGGAATAAACGCATTGTTCACAGCACGCTCCGCACAGGAGAGCACCATGCCCCTGGTTCCGTCCGAACCCTGAATCATACACTCTATGCCTGCCCTGCGTCCATTTTCATAGATGATATCCTCCGCAGATACCTCCACAAACGCTGCACCCGCGCCGTCGCCAAACAGAATACATGTTCCTCTGTCTTTCCAGTCCACAAGCTTTGACAACACTTCACTTCCCACGATCAGTGCATTTCTGTAGATTCCGGTATGCAGATAAGCATATGCTGTGTTCAGTGCAAACAAAAAACCGGAACACGCGGCATTTAAGTCAAACGCCACTGCATTGGATGCTCCGATCAGGTGCTGCACCTGGCATGCACAGCACGGCAGCAACAGCTCCGGTGAACAGGTAGCAACCAGGATCAAGTCTACCTCTTCTGCATTTTTTCCCGCCATCTCTAGGGCTTTTCTACACGCATCCGCTGCCAGTGTGGATACTGTCTCCCCGTCGGAAATCCTGCGCTCTGCAATCC
>JAIEEY010000404.1 GCA_029067205.1 Lachnospiraceae bacterium | reverse complement strand
TATGCTGTCTAAAACGAAGAAAGTCTTTACGACTCACCTCCCCGTGCTTTGTAGTGTAGCTTCTTTAAGAATTATTTTATCAGAAACGTGGAGGTTTGAAAGACTTTCATTACTATTTGTGCCGCCGACTTGGCGGCGGAATGGAGATTATTATGAGAAATAAAATGGTTGATGAAGCAGTAAAAAGAATGAGCATTCTTGGTTTATTCGATCTCGCAAGAGCTGGCAGAGAATCAATTATCCAAATGTTTAAAGAAGAAGGAAAAGTCTTTGTAAGTAAGCCTGGAATGGGAAACAGAGTTGGTGTCCTCCATCCTCTGAATGTAGCAGAACAGAAATTAGTTGATGAATTTGAAGCCCAATATGGTGCTCTTGTGTATCATGTGATTCGCAACTGTTACGACTTTGGTGTGTGCTATTCATTTCTTTATGTAAGTAAGGATGAAGATGATTGGAATATGGATAGAAATGACATACAAGATATGAAAAATGGGTTTGGAGCTGGAAATCCAATGGCATATGTAATCAATGTTGGCTATGTTCCAGAGAGTGCTACCGAACTGAGCGGAGATGGAGAGTTTAAGCAGATAATGGTTCTGAATGGCTCCGGAGGAATTGTTAGAAAAGGTTAATTATTTTAAGAAGAAATGTGTCCATGTTTTTGAAATATGTACATTTTTCTATAAAGCTATAAATGAGCAGATCTGGGAATTGCACAAAAGAAATTGTTTTGAACCAATCAGCAAATGGAATACGATGATTTTATGCGAATTTCCAGTGCATACGATGTGTACAATTCATGCTTTTTTCAACATGTACAAATAAGATTTGGTAAATATTTCAGATTTGCTCATTTATAGTTGATAGTATAACATGGGTAGGAATTAATTGGAAGAATTAAATTTTATTTCGTGACAGTTCCTAATATACATGATGTTGAATATATGGCACTCTATAATGGAAGCAGAACACTAGAAGCGCTGGAGCAGTTAACATCTTTGAATCTGGATAGACTACATTACAAACCAAAGGATTTAAATGGAAAAATATGAAAAATTTCGAAGTAGGCTTTACATACAACATTTATTTCCAAAGGAAAATCCGACAATCCCAGTATTTATAAGGATTATCGGATTTTTTTAGTTCACAAGTGTCGAAAACGAAATCATACCACAATTTAGCAATTATGTATATTAAAACTTATGTTTGCGGTAATATTCGGAAATGGTTATGGTTCCTGCGACAACACAGGAACCGTTTGGAAGCAGCTATGTTTTTACTATTGATGAAAAGTTCAATTGCTGCTGAGTACATTTTGGGGCAGGAAACTCCGCCTTGCGCCATAGTTAACCTGATAATAGCCAGGACACTGGCCTGTAACTCCAATGTTTGACCCCTTTGAAATGGTTCCCAGATACCTGCCATCAACGTCAACTACACTTGCATCGCTGATTACTTTCATATTAACCGGCGGCGTCAACGCCGTAAACTGGCTTATGTCCGGCTTATCGGTATCCGAATAGACAACCTCTTGGGGAGTAGAAGGAGCATACTCCTGAAATATCGGCCTGGTATATGGATATGTCGCCGGAAGCGTAACCGTATTAACTCCCCCGTCATTCAGCAGATAAAAGTTCACGGCAATGTCATATTCCGAAGATGACTTTATATTTGTCCTTATGCCTTCACTCCAAATTACATAGCCGTTATAGTAGATCGGTTTCGTGGTCATCACTCCAACATCATCCACACCGATGTTTGCGCTATGAACCTCCCCTATGCTGCCGTCAGCGGCATAAGACGTATAGTAAACCCTCTTCGATGCATCGTCAATCCAGAAAATATAGCCGCCTGTTATTCCTGTAGGGACAAGTTTCACCGATGACACGGGCGTTGATTCGGCAATCTTGACAACCCTGGTATTTAAGCTGCTTTTGTCCGTATAGGCAAGATAAACGGAATACGCCGCATTTCTGTTTGCTCCGTTGTAAGCGTAAGCGGTCACATAACCGCCAACAGTTTCCGCAAAGCCGCCGATACCTACCCCTGTATAATTGTCACCCACTTTTCCGCTTATTTCCTGTATATTAACATTGGAAACATTGCTTCCCATTGCTTCTTCGCTTCCCACTTTGTCATTGTATCTGGTTAAAACAACCGCCCTAGGATAAGCATCTCCAAGATCCAGACAAACAACATTCCCTTCATGATCCGTAATCACATACTGGTCAAAGGAATGGCTCACGTAACCTGAGCTTGGGGTAGCGATTCTTGTACCACGATAAGTAACTGCCATGTCGCTTTCCCTGACTGCCAGCGTCATGTTGGCCTGATGGTTTACATTATCAGAAGTTTTATACATTTCATGGCATGTACGTATATACAGCATCCCTTCGGCCTCGGCACAGCTGCAGGAACCGGACTTAAAGGGCGTTTTTGTATTGGCGCCGTAAACGCTCGCATGCCCCAAACGTTCCCAATTCTTAGAATATTTCACTACACGGACAACCTCAGCATTATCATCTTCATTCGGGTTCGCCTGCCCAAAGACCATGTAATTGTACTGTGCCCCGGAAAAGAAACATCCGAACAAAGACAATTCTCCGGCGATCTCACGCTTTGTCTGAAGCTTAAGACTGGCATCATAATCCTCTATATAAATTTTTTCATTCTGATGACTAATAGGCACAATCACTCGGGTCAGTCCCCCATTTTCATTTTGGTATAAATAAGTATATCCCGAAGTACTATAGTTCCAAAATGGCTGTTCTTCCGCATAAGCTATGCCAGGCAGTGACAAGATCATCAGTACACACAAGACTAGACTAAAAAGTCTCTTTTTCATACACATCATACATAATCCTCCAAAATTTTTTATGGCCAGTGTGATGACACCGTATTATATTCAGCTTCGCCTCCTTGTCTATTTGTCCATCTGATGCGTTGGATTTTCTAACCATAACCACCATCACACCGTCGAATATCCGGCAGAGTTTCACCAGATATAGTGTGATCACAACACCATTCGTTTATCTTTCCATTATACCATTTTATTGATTCTAGTCAACAATTATCTTTCAAAATAAACGCACGCAGTAATACAATTTTTATGAGCGTATGAATAATAGTTGTAAATATATATTCTTATAATGACACCATAATGATTCCTGTGCCATTTATGGCATGGGGATTTACTATTTTAATCTTTGAGGTACTCAGGTGTTTATGCATCCGAGTACCTTTATTTTATGTAGGAGGAATCGCACAATGAAAGAACCAATGACAACAGAGGAACTATTTAACAAGATTAAAGACATCCTAAAAGAGAAAGGCAAGCTTCCATCCATTCTCGATTACGGACTGGCGACAAACAGACCTGTACCAATCAAAACTTATGAGTTTGACTTGATCAATAAGCTTGCCCACGGTGGCAGTGAGGGTATTTATCTGGATCTCTGGATCGAGTATTTGGTCAACGGAGAGAAGGAAAAGAAAAAACTTGGAACGTTTAAGACACTATATGAAGATGATGATGCAATGCATGTCATGGCTGGACTTCTGGCTGATTTTATCATTGAGGGACGCACCTACGTTGGTGCACATCTTGACGATTTCACATGGGAGGGTGTGGATGTCCATGCGCTTGATGAAAACGGAGAACGGTACAGCTGGGGATATACCTGCTGTGATATGGAAGCAGCACTGCATAGGAAAGATGAGCTGCTGAAAAAACATCCGCAAGTGGTTGTGAGAGACAATGTGACAAGGAAAGAAAAGATGTTTAGGCAGAACAGTTAAGGGTGTGACAAGATAAATTATTTTAGCAAAGAAAAATCTCATGCGGCTCATACAAGAGGCGGAGGATTTAATCACAGAGATATGAAACTCGGCAGTGCGTTAGACATCATAAAAGGGAATATTGACCAGCTGGACTACGTACAGGTGCCTTTATATGGATGGCGGTGGTTTACAGAAACGAAAGCTGCATACCTGTGGGAAAATATATCTGCATATGAAGATTGGAGAATAATAGATGTTAAAAAG
>JAIEEY010000403.1 GCA_029067205.1 Lachnospiraceae bacterium | reverse complement strand
CCTCGGTATCGTTGGCTCGGAGAGGTGTATAAGTGACCTCAGCAGTACCGATATTGGGTGTGCGCAGTCTGTTGACAACAGTTGTGTCAACTGTCGATTTAATTCTGTAACTACCGGTGAAGTTCCATCCAGTGGTTTGATTGCTTCTGCTGCCCTCTTTAAACGGAAATCTTCCTGCAGCAGATTCGTGCCTGCAATCATTACAGAACGCAGGCAAGTCCGCAATTCATATATTGGTGCAGAATTCATTTTGAATACCCCTTTCATACCGCCCTGTCAGGTATCGTATCTCATCACTTAGGAACTGTTTAGAAATAAATCATCACTTTCGTTTGTGGAAAGCTTTGATTTAAGGCATTCCACAAACGAAAATCTAAGGATTTATTTCGTGACAGTTCCTTAACATCTGGTCTTAACCTCCATACACAATTTTCAAAAAATGCTCAGGCGACAAAAATGCCTCCTCCAACAAGTGCTGTTTCGACAGTCCTACAAAGACTGCAGCGGCTTTCGCCTGACAATTGATTGACTTCTGTGGATTAAATTCAATATCGGTAAAGCTGTCAAATTTGATGATTTCGCGAACGAGATCCTGATTTTGCATCAGGGCATTTCCATAGAGCCAGTTATAAAAATAGTCTTTGGGCTCCAGAGGAAACATTTGTTCAAAATATTGGAATGCAGTCAATTTCCCGCTCTCGCGCAATCGGGTGTCTTTTTTTGCCTCTCTGGAAGTTTTGTCCATCAGATCAACGTAAGGCCCTCCTCCCTCAAAGACTTTGCTGCCCTGAAAAGCACATTCCACAGAACAATCCTGTTGCGGTGTCCTGAGATTTAAGTTGAATGCACTCAAAGCCACGCCAAGTTCGACCTTGCTCTTGGATGAGATCTCAAGGACAGCATGATCAGGATAGGATTCAATATATTGTTTATGCAGACTTTCAATGGATTTTTGCTTTTGTGATGAGGAAAATCCTGAAAAAAATTGAAAGTTCACATCAATTGCCTTAAAAAATGGAACATCTGTCTGTGATTGGTAAACTGGTCTCACTGCCATATAACATTCCCTCCTGAATCATAGATCTGTTACTCTTATATATCACTTATTTTTCTACTGCTATAACCATTGTATAAATGCTGTCTTATCCTTTTTGTTATATCCTGCCTGTTCATAGAATTTTAAGGTGCTGTCCTGCTTAGAACCTGTGAGCAGCATCATTTTGTAACAATTCTCGCGCCGGGCGATTTCCCTGGCAAAATCCAGACAGGCGGTTGCGAGACCTTTTTTGCGGTATTTCTCATCTGTAATCACATTTTCAATCAACGCATATGGGCGCTGCCCTCTTGTAAGATTAGGAACAATGACACATACGCAGGAAGACACAATATTCCCATCTTCCTCTGCAACGACGATGTGATGATTGTCGTCTTCAAGGATCTTATTCCAAATCTCCATTACTCGTCCACTTTTTTCAGGAAATGGATTATCATGAATCTGCATATACAATGTCATGAGCTGGTCAAAATCGTCTTCTTTTATTTCTCTGATCATACTGTTCGTTCCTTTCTTTATTTAGATTATAGATTAAAACATATCCGCTGCGCAATCATATAAGCATTAACAACGAAATTCATTCACTCTGATCACCTTATCATATTTTGCAAGTGTTTCTTCCGAGACATCATGTGTAATGATGATCACTGTCTTATCCGCCATTTCCCTGCTGTGTAAGAGAAACTCCTGTATTTTTTCTGTATTTGCCACATCCATTGCAGAAAATGGTTCATCCATCAGCACAATCGGTGTATCTCGCGCAACAACTCTCAAAAACGCGATGATCTGCTTCTCACCACCGCTCATTTTCTGGCAGTCTATATCTTCCCTGTTATCCTGTTTTTTATGCCAGAAATTGTCCAAAATCTGTTTGCTGACATTTGGATAAGAACCATATATCGTAACATTATCATCCAGTCCTGCACGATAGATATACTCATTCTGGTCAATGTAGGAGATACACGCCGAAGTGTCTAAGGTGTCAATGGGCTTTCCATCCAGCCTGATCTCGCCGGAATCCGGTTTTAAATATTGCATGATCAGCTTTAACAATGTAGATTTGCCACATCCGTTGCTTCCGACAAGAGCATACTTTTTCCCTTTGTCAAAGTACAGTTGATCAATCTTCATATGAAATGCACCATTCTGAAAATCAATGTCATGCAGCGAAATACCGGTCTCCACTTTCTGCGGAATTGGAAGATCTCCTCTGATGCCGCTGTTTATAATGTCAAGAAACTTTTTCTGCACTTCATTCGTAGACTGAATCGTGTTGACATCATATAAGATAGATTCCAGCGGTGAAATAAAACTGCTGACATAGCTAAAAGTAGCAACACCAGCGCCGATACTAATCTCTCCTTTGATCAACAATATACAGGCGCAGATAAAGGACACAATCTGAATGATCTTGATTGCAATTTCGTTGATACTTAGTGAGGCAGTCTTGCTTTTACCATAAGCATATCGGCGTTCTGCCGTCCTATTGAGTGTATCTTCATGAACTTTGGTAATCTGATCTCTGGTAAAATTGTTGACCAATTTATATCCATTTAGAATATCTGTTATACGATTGACATACTCCGCCATCTGATTTTGATAAACCATTCTTTTGTCAGATACGATCTTTCCTGTGATCTTGGGACCTGCCACTACCAGAAAAGAAGAGAAAATAATTGCCAGTGCGATCCTCCAGTCCACGTAAACCACAATCACCACCGCATAGATGACAAACATGTTAACTGATCGGAATACATCAATCCATGGCTGCAGATAATCCTGCTCCAATGCAGTGATATCATTGCCCTGCAGTGATATGTAATCGCTGGTGGAATACGCATAAAAGCTCTGCTCATTCTTCCGCAACAATGCACTGATAAAATCCCTTTTCAATATCGCCTCAAACTTGATGGCGCCTTTCCATGTAAATAGCATACAAAAATAAGTACAGACACCAGACAACATCTGCAGTGCAACAAACAGCGTGATGATAACAGGAATCTGTGACAGCTTTCCACCACCCAGACTATCAAACATTTCTTTCTGCAATATCGGAATATATGCCGCGAAGATTGTGCACAGAATATCAAACAAGATTTCTGCGATAATGTATTTTTTTATTTTATTAATGTATTTTTTCATTTAACAATAGAGCTCTTTCCTAATCTCTGCTTTATGGCAGGCGAGTGTCGACTTTGCATATTCACTTCCATTTTCAAGCATTGATGTTCCTGGACAATGAATACAATATTTATTATTACTACATTTAGAACATTCTGGGAGATCCTTCCATCTCATATTTTGAATACGATGCAATTCAATAGATTTATTCCAAATATTTGAAATGTTATCTTTGTTTAAATCTCCAAGCAAAAACAAAAATTTATTGCATGGATATACCTTTCCACTATTATCAATAAATAAGGAATTTCTTACACCCGAGCATACAAATTCATTTTCATCATGTGACTTTACTGTGAATCCTCTTAATCGGTCTAATTCTTCTAATTCTAAGCGGTATTGCTCACTTGTCATACGCAAATCTAAAGGTTCATTCCCGCCATCTTTTTTTGCAAACACATCATGATCAATATTATATGAAAATCCGTTATTTTCACAAAATTGTCGTATTTCCACCCAATCACGAAAATTTATATTTGTGATTATAGTCTTAATATTTAATGGTATATTATATTTTTTTATAAGCATAATATTTTTTAATGCCTGTTCCAATGAGCCTGTCCTTCC
>JAIEEY010000402.1 GCA_029067205.1 Lachnospiraceae bacterium | reverse complement strand
ATCGTCATGGAGCAGGAGATTGTAAATGAGTAAAACGGCGCAGGAATGACAACTGAATATGGATATGTTATTCCTGCCAGTTTACGGTAAGAATAAAATGCCCGTTAGTACGGGTGTTTTATTGTTGGCGTAAGCAGTAATGCAGAAGCGCATTGAAAGCAGGCTGATGATTGAACGAAATCTCAAAATGTAAAAAATGAAGGTAGTGTCAAACGGTTTATGAAAAAACTGCCCTCTTTCTGCCTCTTAGAGACCATTATATTTGTGCTTCGCAAATCCCTGTCAAGCCTGAAATTAACGGGCTTTCAGCCCGGGCTTGACAGAGATTTGGAAGCAAAATAACTGATCACTAAGAGGTAGAAAGAGGGGGTAAAGGCACCGAGAGGCTGAAACCCTTGAATTTACTGGGTTTGAGACAATTTTCAGGTATTAGACTTGACACTACCAAAATGAAACAGAGGAGAGAATAAATGAGAGCAGAGGAAACGTTACAATTCATGATGGATTTTTATCCAGAGGTATATCCGACAGGAAAATACTGTCTGAACCATTTATTCTGTTCCATTGGGAGCGGATATGAATGGTGGAAAGGAGAGCTGGTTGACAAAACCTGCAAATTCAGCAAAAGATACAGGCTTGTCGAAACTATCGAAAAAGTGGGACCGCGTAATGAAGAATACTATCAGGCACGTTTGGAGATGGAAAAAGAGATTAGGAAAGAAAAAGGAGACAGCTATCGGATTACACCCCACAATATCATATATAACTTTGAGTGGAGTACGCCGAGCAAGAAGTATTCGTATATTTACCATTATCCCAAGAATATCAAAGAAGACTGGCTTGCGCTTTTAAAGGAATGTGAGCAGATGCTGATAGAGGAAAGGATTATCCATGGTGATAATCAAGTAGAAGGGCTGGAAGAGCTACAGGAGAAACAGAGTGGTGGGATACAGATGGTATAGCATCTATACTTGTTTGGATACAGATAATGCAGATTAAATGATTCTGCTAGACAGAATCAGGGAGAGGGAGGAATTAATGGATTTTTTGATTATATTGGCATTAAAGTATGCACTTTTCACCGCTTCACTATTTTTAATTGGTGTGCTTATGCAGTGCTTTTTCAATGAAGAGAAAGAACATTATGAAAAAGTCTAATACTTGAAAGTGTTAAAAGAATTAACAAAATGTAATTAAAGAAAATTGGGTTACAAGTGCAGAGAATATGCTTTAACGAAAGAACCCATTGGATTCAAATAATGATAAATTGCAGTGATAGATTTAAGAACAAAAGGTTTTGGTCAATTCTGTCCCTTGTTTAATTAGGTTAAAAGTGGTACGCTAAATATAATAAATGTCGAAATTTAGCAAAGAAAGTTGTTTTCTGCACAGTGATATTTAAAGGTATCAAAAAAGTATAAATATTGTAATTATTTGCAGAACTTAGCAGTAGTAGTTATGTTTCATGTTGAAGTGCGTTGGTGAGAAGATAATTTAATAGATATATGTTGTATCATATAGAAAATATGTGAGGCAAGCATAATATTTTTGCTAGTATTTACATATATGTGTGCTTTGTTGTAGGGGAAATATTTCTTGTTATAAAACCTGAATTGTGCAAAAATTAGCGTCGACAGACCATAAACAAAGTAAAATTGTAAAATGAACAAGCTTTATTTTGCTATTTCAACAGTAGCAATCTGTATATAAAGCTGATGCAATATTATAGTGTGAATTTATATATGATATTTAATGAATTTATTTTCTATTTGTATACGTTAAAGTATACGTTAAATGTAGCGTATACAAATAACTGAAAAAAGTAAGTTATTTTTAGTGTAGGTATTGAATTGTACCCCTTGTCAAGGACATTTTTCATTTTTAGTATCCGTCATTTTGGACACACCACCTTTGGCACCCGCATGACTGGACATAAGTCGTTGTTACAGTTTTAGTACTCCATTTCTTATAGTTTATAGTTGTCATGTGTATTGGGGATGTACAACATCAAGGTATCGGCAGCTTCCGCCACCCTTGACAGTTCCCCAAAGGGATGTTGTCAGTTGCTCACCGACGGCGACGAACTCAGGAACAGATTTCATGGTATACCCTGTGTGCTGTCCCCAGTCTCTGTTCACGTTCCGGTTGTAGCCGTGGTACGGCTTTGTTTCCGCCCAAGTTCTTCCGGTTTCTTCTGGATGGCCGGGACTGCCGGAGGGACAGGTATTTTTACCGGATACTCACCGGTAATGCAGAACTGGTAGTATTCGTTTGGTGACAGCTTTGCAAGGTGCCATTGATAACGGTCATTGTTGTAATAATCAATGTAGTCGTCAACGGCTGCTTTTACCTGGCTGAATTCCGTGGCATCCCTGAGCTTGTCACGGATGTGGTCCTTCATATGGCCAAAGAAGCTTTCCTGCGGGGCATTGTCCCAGCAGTTGCCTTTTCTGGACATGGACTGGCGCAGGTTCTTATTATGAAGGATTTCAATAAAGCGATAGCTTGTGTAATGACACCCCTGGTCGCTATGCAGGATCGTCTCCTGGTTCAGGGATACACCATGGTCCCTGATCAGGATATTGACTGTTTCCAGCACAAAGTCTACTTCCAGGGTTGCGCTGACCACATAGGCCAGTATCTGTTTTGTGTATGCGTCCAGTATTGTGGACAGGTAAGCAAAGGTGCCGTTGTACGGGAGATAGGTGATGTCTGTAAGCAGCACTATCCTGGGTCCGTAGCTTTCGAATTCGCGCTGCAGCAGGTTCTCTGCAACATTGCTGGTCTTGAGCGCTTTAGCCATGCGCCGGTAGGCGTTTGCCCTGCGTACCGGGCAGATGAGGCCGAACTTCTTCATGAGCCGCCGGATCTTCTTTAGGTTCATGACCACTGGCGGATCCATATGGAGCAGATTCATATAGATGCTCTCCGCACCTTTCTTGTAGCCTCGTACTTTGTAGGCTTCAAGAATAAGTGCGAAATCCCTCCGGTCCTGTTCCTCAGCCGCTTCACGGACTGGTGCGGCTTTTACCCAGGCGTAGTACCCGCTGCGTGAGACACCGGCTGTCTTACACAGTTCCCTGACAGAGAGCCTGTTCTCACTGGACTTGATCGTCTGGTCGATTATCTCAAATACACAGGAAGAGTCGTTCATAAGCAATGCACCTACTTCCTGGTAGTTCTGATTGAGGAAATTTTTTTTAGGAACTCGATCTCCTGCCTGAGATACTGGACTTCGTTCTGAAGCTTTTTGACAGTTTCCTCTGTGGTCTTACAGTCGATGTCGGCGGAAGGACTCTTCTTCAGGGAGCCCTCATGGAGTCCTTCTTCGCTGTAATGCTGGCCTTTTATGGTATGGGCAATCCCCCAGATCCGTTCTTTACCAAGTACATCTGCAGGATAGCCGTGTTTTTCAAGGATCTGGCGGGGAATTTCCCCTGCCTGGTATTCCTTCCAGAAGAGCTCTTTAAACTCTTTTGTAAAGGAGAGGATATGTGGCGTAACTGCGTAAGTATAAGGATTGTTCCGCAGCATCTCCACTTCTTCGTTAGTGAACACTTTCTTGCTCATGGTACTCCTCCTGTTCCAATAATAGAGTACCACACTTAAGCCGATGTGTGTCCACTATATAGGATAAAAGATTTCAGTGGGAACCTCCTGTGTCTAAAACGAAGGGTAGACAGAATCAGGATGAGAATTTGTGTCTAAAATGCAGGGAACTAAAAACGTTCCGTGTCCACTGTCTTGGGTATATTATATATTACAAATCATTGACTAATTTGGCTATAATATTTGTATTAATTCTACAGAAATTAAGTATATACG
>JAIEEY010000401.1 GCA_029067205.1 Lachnospiraceae bacterium | reverse complement strand
AATTTCATCTATCTGCGGTTTTTCTAACGTAATCACTTTAGAGAAGCGTCTCCAAATAGCAGGGTCTAATAATTCATGATGATTTGTTGCTGCAATCAAAATGCTATCATTATTCAGACCGTCTATATTCTGAATAAGGCTATTTACAACTCTTTTCAATTCTCCCAATTCATTCTTATCATCTCTCAATTTGGCTATGACATCAAATTCATCTAAAAATAAAATGCATTCTCGTTTAGAGGCATAGTCAAAAATTTTTCTTATATTTTTTGCTGTACTTCCCAACAAGGATGAAATTAGCCCATCTAACCTTGCAGTTACTAATGGCAAACCTGTTACCGAAGAAATAAATTGCGCTACCGTTGTCTTTCCACATCCAGGGGGACCATACAATAATAATGAATTAGAAATTTCTATCCCTCCCCTAATTAACTCATCACGATTTGCATAACACTCAATAAATGCTTGAATTTCTTCCTCAACATATTTACTGAGAACAATTTGCTCCTTGCTAATTTTGGGTGTTGTTATTTCAACAATATCCATTCGACTTTCTGTATCCACTGGTTTTGTTGCAAAACTGTCTAAAGATGTCAAACCTCTTTTTCTCTTTGCTACAACACCTTTTATCTTGTTAGAAAGAGCTACTTCACCCTCTTTCTCAAGATTATTGGCTAATACAACCGCATAGTTTTGCACCTTTTCTTTATCGCCTAATAGACCACCCTCTATAATTTTAACGATTTCCGTATACAATCTATCCCAACTCCTTTCGTGATTATTATACGCCAAACCGTGATTGAAGTCAATGTATTTGTTATTAAATACCACATTTTCGTTATTCTATTTTCATTTTTCGTTATTGTATTTACCCATTTTGTTTTACAAACAATAATAATGCAATTAAAGTAAAGATTGTTTTCGTTTTTACCTCAATTGCACATTAAACCGCTCCTATTTTCCTCAAATAAGCATACCCA
Organism: Lachnospiraceae bacterium; assembly: GCA_029067205.1. Lineage (GTDB taxonomy): Bacteria > Bacillota > Clostridia > Lachnospirales > Lachnospiraceae > COE1. The sequence goes on along the minus strand of JAIEEY010000401.1, from coordinate 7,022 downwards.
TCCGTATGTCCCCGGAAATAAATCTGTTTTCTCTCAATATTATCTCTCTTTAAACTTAGTCTAAAATACTCCACCAGTACCTTGTGTTCTTCCGCTGTCAGAGAAATGGTTCCCTCTCCTTCCGTAACATTCTGTATAAACGGATATTTTCCCTCCATATCACCAATCTGCCTACAAATCGAAAGATAATCGCTGTTTTTTCCCCTTAAATCTACTATAATATCGTTATCTATCTCCCAAAAGCTATCTTCAATACGCTTTGCTAAATCATTGTACTCTTTCACCGCTATACTCACCTCAATCAACCTTTCGTTTTTATTATAATATATCCATTTTCCGCTGTAACAACAAATATGCGAATTGACTTTTTCCACTTAATATGTATGCGGTACTGGTTTCCCAATACCGCTAAAGCCTCACCGCTCTCGGTCTTTGCTTTCACGCTCCGGCTCCGTTTCTTCTTCCGGCTCGCAGTCCAGCACAATATTATCCTTTTTATCCATATCAAGCAGAGCATTTAACTCCCCCAACCGGGCGGTCTTTTCTGCCAGTTCCTGCTCTTTGGGAAACTCTTTTTCTGCTTCTACTTTTGCAATTTCAAGCTGTGATTTCAGTGTCTCCAGACGTTCCCTGCACCGTTCCAGATTATCCCCGAACTTCTCTATTTCATTATCCAGACGGGTAATATTTCCATGAATGTCCGTTCCCAATGTCACATGATACGCTCTCTTTCCCTGCAAAGTAATCACAAATTCCTTGCTGAACGTATTATAGGAAAGCTCCATTGCAAGTCCCCGGTAGGCACCAAGCGGAACCGGATCAGGGGAAGTCATCGCTTTGCAGGCTTCAATAATTGCCTGCCCCGCCTCCTTTTTCTCCCCATAGGTCACGCCTTTAATCTGCATCGGCGGAAATGTTTCTCTGTCCGGCGGTGTATGTGCCTTTACCTGTTCAATGTCCTGCTGATATTCCACAATCCACTGATTCTGTCTTTTTATCTCCATCGGATAGTGCTTCGTCACTTTATCCTCCATCTCGTAACGCTGGCTTAGGAAACTTTGCTTTAAAAGTTGCAGCTTCGACACCTGAATATCCAAATCCATCTTCTCCTTAATATACGGATTTCCTGTGGCAAGTGCTTTGATTTCCGCATAGGACAAAGCCACTTCATCAATGTCCTCGATGGTGCGTGCCGGGCTTTTTGACGTCATAATCTGGCTGATAAATTTCTGCTTATTCTCAATCATCTGGTACATATATGCGTCAAAAGTTCCCTCCGTTACATACCGGACAATATAAACTTTCGAGTTTTGGTTGCCCTGCCGGATTGTCCACCCGCCCCTCTGCTCTAGATCAGTCGGTCATTTTTTGCGGACAGTTCAATACATGCCTGTCTGTTTCGCTCCCTGCTTCTGCGTTTCGTTTCCGTTCCTTGAACCTTTCTTATCCTTTTCCTGCACTCTGGGCAATACTTCGATATTGCAGAGCGGGGAACATATTCAACACCGCACACCGTACAATTCTTAGGCTTTAATGCTGTCCACCGCTTTGTGGGTGTGATATGTAATTCACCGACAAAGCCGATGAATTTATAATAAATCTTGATTTCCTGCCGCACCGTTCCGTCTGTAAGTTTCTCACGTTCCGAAACAAGTATCCTGTCTATGAGTGCGTTTATGATGGTTGCGTCCAGTTCCTTAATGCCTTGATAGTTACGGATTAAGGAGATGAAGTCACGGACACCCTGCGATTTCTCGTAGCTTTCATTGAGCGTTTCCGTTACCTCTTTCGGTCTTGCTTCGATTTCAAGCTGTTCTTTCTGGTACTTCCCCGACATCATCTCAAAATTTCGCTCCGTAATCCGCTCCATCACCTTATCTTCATAGAGTGAGGAAAACAGCCTGTCCAGTTCTGCAAGGCGTTTGTTCAGCTTTCTCTGCTCCTTTTCCAGTGTCTTTGCCCTGCTCTGGTCTGTTTCCGTGAGCCGCTTTTCAATCGCCCTTACCGCCTTTTCATCATTGACCGCCATCTCCGCAAATCGGTTGATGTCGTCAAGGACAGCGTTGAATAAATCCCTCGCTTCAATGCTGTGTGCGGTACACATAACATTGCCATATCTGCCATAATTATTGCAGGTGTATTGTACGCAGTCGATAATGTCGGGGCGTTTCCTCCTGTTGGCACTTGCCGCCCGCATCGCATAGCCGCAGTCCGCACATTTGATAACGCCCGAAAAGATATTCTCAAATCCCCCTGCGTTCTGCTCACGCCTGCGGCTCGTCATAAGCTGCTGTACGGTGTCAAATTCCTCCTGCGTGACTATCCCCTCGTGGGTGTCTGGTATCACTTCCCATTCTTCGGGCAGCTTAGAGGGGCGTTTCTTGCTTTTCATGTTGGCGGCAATCCGCTTATAGCCTGCAAGGTTTCCTGCATATATCGGGCTTCTTAAAATGCCCCTTACGCTGTTCTCGCTCCAAATATAACGGTTTTCCTCGTTATCCTCAAAGTACCGCTCATAGCCTGTTTCCCCACGCTCCACCGCATAAGCGGCAGGGCGTAGGATATGCTGTTTGTTGATGTGCTTACGGATTTTGGCGATGCCGTTGCCCGCTAATGCAAGGTCGAATATCTCCCTTACCACATGGGCAACCTTATCATCTATCAGCAGATGGTTGTGGTCGGCGGGGTCTTTGACATAGCCATAAGGGGCTGTTGTTCCCATGAATTTCCCCTGCTGAAATCTCGCACGGTATGCCGATTTTATCTTGACCGACACATCGGCAGAATACATTTCGTTTAAGATGTTGCGGAACGGCGTGATGTCCATAGCGGATTTATTTAAGGTGTCCACACCATCATTGACCGCTATATACCTCACGTTATGCTCTGGGAAAAACACTTCCAGATATAACCCGCAGTCAAGGTAATTCCTCCCCAGACGTGATAAATCTTTTGTAATCACGCAGTTTATCAGTCCGTTTTCAATGTCCTTAATCATATTTTGGAAGCTTGGTCTTTGAAAATTTGTACCAGAGTAGCCATCGTCCACATACGTTTTTGTCAAATGCCACCCCTGCTTTTTCACATAATCGGTAAGGATGGATTTCTGTGTTGCAATGCTCGCACTCTCGTTATCTGTGCCATCGTCCTTTGACAAGCGGCAGTAAATGCCAACTTCATAAATCTTATTCTCCGTTCTTATTCCTGTCATATAGTAAAACCTCCGTATCTGTCCTAACGTTTTCATGTTCCATTGCGTACATTCTAAGCGGACAATCCCTCATTGTCGAAGGTGTCACCCTCGGCAATCATCTTCCGAATATCCTCGGAGATAATCGGGATAAACGCTTCTGTGACTGTCTGTGTGCCGACATATTCACGGCTGATTATCATCTGCACTGGTGCTTTCGGCACGATACGCTTTCTCTTTTTATCTGCTTTCTTATCCTCGCCCATACTTAAATCTTCCTTTCCAGACAGGGCAGGAGAACGTCTGGAAACGCCCCGCCCTGTCAATCAGATACCATTAATCCCCGCTGTTTACTTCTTTCTGTAATGCTTTAAGGAGTGCCGCCGCTTCATCAGCGTTCAACGTGATACCTTTTCCGCATTTCTCACGGTTCGGGGAAAAGCTGCGTACATCATACTTCGGCTCTTTCCCATTCCATGAAATCAAGTTGATTTCTTTTGTATATCCGCTGTCGCTTGCCGACAATACGGCGATTTCCTTTACAATCTCATACTGGATTTCTTTCATTCCTTACCTCATTTTCCTTAAAATTCTGTCTTTCTTCTGTTCCAAATTCCTGCATTTACTTCCCGAAAAAAGAAGATTAGCGGCTGTCCCTGTTCCGTTTCCTCTGCAATTCTCGCTCTAAAAGTTTGATGATGGTTTCCTCCATCTGCTTCGGCGTTGTGTTCTTCGGGAAGTATTTTTTCAGTTTGTTTGTGTTGATTTTCAAGGTTTCTTTCTGGTTTCCCTTTTCCTCCGTCATAATCGAAAATATTGTATCCATGTCAAGCCGTCCGCTCTGGCTTAAGGTTTTCATCCGCTGTGCCTGTGAGAGTGAGGGCGTTGCTTCCTCGCTTTCCATCGTGGCAAACAGGTTTTCCTGCTCGTCTTTCTTCAAAAAGGACAGCTCCACCGCAGGCGTGAGGGCGATTCTCCCCTCGTCCACCATCTGCAAAATCGGCGGTATCAGCTCTGTCAATCGGATAAAACGCTGCACGGTCATCCTGCCTACGCCAAAGCCCTGTGCCACCTTGTCATCCGTCCGCAACTTCGTCCCAACTTGTGACGAGGTTAAGTCTGTGCGGAATCCCTGCCGCTTCATGGCTTCGGATTTCATCTTGTAGGCAAACGCACGCTCGCTTGGCAGGATATTTTCACGCTGCAAATTGCTGTCTACAAGGGTGATGATGGCTCGGTCACGGTCTAAGGGCAGGACAAAAGCGGGCACTGTATTTATCCCTGCAAGCTCCGAAGCACGGACACGCCGCTGTCCCGCAATCACTTCATAACCGTTCCCGTCCTCTTTCGGGCGTGTGATTATCGGCGTGACAATGCCAAATTCCTTGATGCTTTCCGCTAACTCTGACAGCATTTCATCCTCCACAACATGGAACGGATTGTCGGGGAATGGGTATAAATCTTTGGTCTTTAACACCTTAAAATCCTGTTTCTTCATTCACATATCTACCTTTCTTTCACTCTGCTTTTATGGTTTTTCTGCAATTCTTCCAACACTTCTGGCGGTATTTTTGACAGCAGCCGCCCCATCTGTTCGTTGGTTCTCTGCAATTCAAATATCCTCTGGTTCGCTTTCTGCACCTTTAATTCCTGTTCATACTTTTCATCACGCATACGCCCCGCATAGTCGGATTCCTGCCCGATTCTCTCTTTCAAACTGTCGATATACGTCTGCTGTTTTCCGATTTCTTTAGAGAATTTCTCCACGTCTGGGAGCCATGCCGCAATCAGTTCCAGAGCCTTGTCACGCTTTTTCCCTGCATTAAAAGCGTTAATATCAGACAATGCCGCAACGATTTCTCCATACTGTTTATCAAGCCTGCCGCCTAACTTATAGAGCCATGTGGGGATATGCTTCCGCTTGGTTTCCATTGAGGACTGACCTCTTTCAAGCTGATTCCACCGTGAGGACATCCTCTCATGGTAGGCGGTCTGCCACTCGGATAATGATTTCTGGTTGCCTAAAATAGACTTTGCTGACAACTTGTTGTCTGGCGTAATCGGCACAAAACAGAGGTGCATGTGCGGTGTTCTCTCATCCATATGGACGACTGCGGAGAGGATATTTTTCTCCCCGACGCGCTCCGAAATGAAGTCCAGAGCCATCGTAAAATACGCTTTCTGTTCTTCGGGCGGTAACCGGTTCATAAATTCTGGCGAAGCCGTGATAAGCGTTTCCACCATCATCACGCTGTCTTTTCTCGTCCTGCACCCCGCTTCGGCTACCATGCGGTTAATCTCTTTCTTGTAGGTGTACCGTGGCGGTTTTATAAGGTGATAGTTATTTTTAGAGCGTTTCATGTCTATATCTGGATTGCTTTTGTAGGCTTCTTTCTTCCGCTCGTTGTGGCGTTCGCAAGCCGCAACGCCGCCCGCTTTGCGTTTCTGGAAACGCAGGATTGCGTATGGCATAATTCATCATCTTCCTTTCTTCGGCGGGTAACTGCCCTTTGGGTGACAGCGGTGACAGTGGTGACAGCAGTTTTGGGATACCCCCTGCCGTATGAGTCCGTAACAATTGTAAGGACAGGCCTTCCCACAAGGTTCCCTGCATCATTCACCAGATATATGTCACAGATGGTTGAGTCAATCATTCCTGTTCCCACATTCGGTGCAAATTCCTGCACCCCTCCCCCAAGAAGCGGCCTGTGGTTCCTCTGGTAATCCTTGAGCCCGTTTCTTGATATGAGCATGGTCTGCTGTGTCTTATATTTGCTGTGAAAATAGCGGAACTGGTTGAATGACGGATAATCCGAAAGAAGATTCCCGTTACTGTCACAATACTTTTCCTTGAGCATATAGGTGTATGCTGTTTTCAGACTGTTTTTATGCCTTGTAAAATAAAATTTATTCAGGGCCCACCTGCAGTTTTTTTCATCCTCCGTAAGCTCCCTGTCCGCCCTGCCTCTTTCCTGTGGCACGAGGGCTGATATGGACTGGAAAGACAGATACTGGCATAAATAATTCCTTACAGTCTGTGTGCAGATTTCTTTTTCCTCCGCAATTCTTTTGATTACTTCCGTGCGGAGCCTGTCATCTGCAATAAAAGGGAGAACGCCGGCAACCACAGTGTATCTCTCACGGGCCGCACATCGGGCCTTGGGTTTTAAATCCCTTTCTTCGGTCAAAATGATACCTGCAGTGCTCACTAATTGTTCCTCCGTGCAGTCTTCATATCCGTCAATATCCTCTATCCTGTGCCATTTTGGCATTTTTCTTTCCATACAGTCAATAAGAAGCATACTTCCATCTTCCACAGCAAGCACCCTGTATATGGTTCCATGATATTTAATCAGTTGGTTTTTCTCCATCGGCTGCCTCCTCCTTTTCAATGATAATCCCCCAGTCGGTCACACCCCTCCTCCTCCAGTAATCCCTTGAGGCATCCAGAAGCTTTGCTGTCATTGGCTTCATCAGATGTTTCCTGTAGACACACTCCCTTACCATCAGATCCCCGTCCGTCTTTACTGCAACAAAATCCGAACAGTATTCCCCCAGTTCCAGTTCCTCAAGCAGTACCTGACATCTGAATTCCTTTACATCCGGGTTTTCTTCAAGCCTTTCGGCATACTTGGATTCAATCGCATTGTAAGTGCGGACTACACCATCCGCACATTTGCCCATGGTTCTCTTCTCACACCTCGTCCTTTTGTAAGTTTTTGGTTTCATGATGCACCTTCCTTTCCCCATCTTTTTTTGCCCTGTTTTCGCCCAAAAGATTCCAGTCATGCCCCAAATCAAATTCAGGGCATGATTTCGGGCATCTTCATTA
>JAIEEY010000400.1 GCA_029067205.1 Lachnospiraceae bacterium | reverse complement strand
GCTCGTAGCTGTCTTGCCCCCTACGCGAAAGCCCTCTACATAGCCGTTCTTGCCGCCTCCATTATCCACAACCTGCTCCAGCGCATATCTCAATTTCTCTGTTGTATCTGATGACAAAATGCCTTCCGAAACCGGATACACAAACTCATCAACAGATGTGCCGTCTGCACTCACCGCCTTCACGCCAAAATGAGGTGTCACCAGATTTCCACCGTTGATCAATCCCGCCACTGTTGTCATCAGTCTGATCGGTGTTATCTGAAAGGACTGTCCAAATGACATTGTGGCAAGCTCCACCTCGCCGATATTATCCTGCTTGTGCACAATCGTTCCCGCCTCGCCCGGAAGGTCTATTCCCGTCTTCTGCCTCAAACCAAACTTCGTAAAATACTCATAATAACGCTCCACGCCAATCCGCAAGCCAACTGTGATAAACACTGGATTGCAGGAGTTCATGACCGCATGGGTAAAATCCTCCGCACCATGGCCTGCTATCTTGTGGCAGCGGATTTTCCGATCATCCACAATGATAAATCCCGGACAGGAAAAATGGTCCTCCAGACGCACTGCCCCGCTTTCGAGTCCTGCCGCCGCCGTGATGATCTTAAACGTAGAACCTGGTTCGTATGTGTCGTTGATACAGCCGTTTCTCCACATTTTGTTCAGCAGGTCCTGTGTACTTTCCTGCTTTACCTCAGTCTGCCCATCCTCTGCGTTTTCCGGCTGTACTGTCTGTACCTGAAACTCATCAATCAACGTATAGGGATCATTGAGATGAAATTCGGGCACATCCACCATCGCAAGAATCTCGCCATTGTTGACATTCATGACAATAATCGACACACCTGCTGCCTGCTTAGTCTCATACGCCTGTTTTGCGAGCTGCATCGCATATTTCTGTATATTCACATCGAGACTGATGTATAGATCTTTCCCCGCCTCAGGTTCTTTTCTGCGCTCTCCCATACCGTCGAGCTCGATTCCTTTAGCATCTGTCAGCGTCAGTATCTGTCCTTTTTTACCAGTCAGGTATTCCTCGTAGGTGATTTCAAGACCGATAATGCCCTGATTGTCCCCACCCGTAAAACCCAGCACCTTAGATGCCAAATCGTCATATGGATAATAGCGCTTATAGTCCTCATCCACCTTCACTCCTGCCATATCATAATTTCGTATCCTGTCACCTGTCTCTTTGTCTACATTACTCTTAATGCGCTCTCTTGCGCTGTATTTTTCCACACGCTTGCGCACATACTCCTCAGAAAGCCCCAGCTCCTGACATAATATGTCAATCACTTTCTCAGGCTCTTCCAACTGACTGTGAATGACCGATATCGTACAAACTGTCTTGTTATCTGCCAGGACAGTCCCTGTCGAATCAATAATCCTGCCTCTTGCCGCCTTGATATCGCGCTCCCTCTCATGAAGTTCTGTCGCAAGCTCTGTATAATGTTCCGAACAGAAAATCATCAAATATCCTACACGCACACACAACAGCAAAAGTGTTAACACAGACACCACACACAGTACAAAGGTCTTTTTTTTCTGAACGGTCATATTCCGTCTTCCCGCAATGTTCTTGATCGCCATCTTTTCCCTCTGCCATCATAAAATCTGTATTGCTACTATTTTATGTGTAGAGGGAGCGATATATGTTAAAAAGGCGATTGCTGATCCCCGGAAGCGCCGCCAGCGCTACCGCTTATCGGCTCTGGAAGTGCAGCGCTGTCCTCCGAATTGTTATTTGTCTCTGCCTTGTCACCGGTTGCAGGATCGATCAGATCTCCCGTATTAGGATCGACTACATAGAATGGTGAAGCATTACCGGGACTGTTTCCGCCACCTGACGACGCCTCCCCTTCTCCATTTTCGGCACCAGCGGTATCGCCGTTTTCTTCATCAGTAGTGTCGCCCTGCACAATACTGCCAAGTATATCGTCCACCTCTTTCTGCTCCGCAATCGTCATCTCCTCCGTCTTGGCAATATGCATGTAAGGAAGCACTTCTGTCAGGATATTCTTGACAATGCCAGTTGCATATGTTGCATGAGCCTGATCTCTTACATTCGGTCTGTCAACCACACAATAAATGACAATCTGAGGATCGTCCGCCGGTGCAAATCCTATGAACGAAACAACATAATTTACCTTGTCACGCCCTGCCATTTCTGCTGTACCAGTCTTACCGCCAATCGCATATCCCGCGGGGCGCGCTGACCTTCCGGTTCCCTCTGCAACCGCGGCATAGAGATACTGCCTCATCTGTTGTGATGTCGTTGATGATATGGTCTGTTTCAACACTCTCG
>JAIEEY010000040.1 GCA_029067205.1 Lachnospiraceae bacterium | reverse complement strand
TAAAGTCATCGTATTCCATTTGTTGATTGGTTCAAACCAATTTCTTTTGTGCAATTCTCAGATTTGCTCATTTATAGCTTTAATATTAAATTTCCTTGCAGCAAGCTGCGAGGTATTTGCCCCAGCTTCGCCTAATTTATTACGCAGCAAGCTGCGGGGAATAAGACCCTCTTTTTGATTAAACTATATTTTAATATTCTCAATTAATTATCTTTCTTTTTCAAAGGTAATTACCTAATTGCACACTGCAGCCTCACAATTATAACCATATTGAAACAAAATCTTTTTTAAATACAATAACTTAGGCCTTAAAATCAGCCTGTCAAATTATATATACCCTCATATCCTAAGTTATTATAATACTTTGTCCAAGCATCCTGCAAATTCCTACAATGTATACATGCTCGTAAGGTCGTTGCCTGGCGCGTCCCTGATAAATCAATGTTTCGAGACAAAAGTGCCTGTAATCCTCGAGCTTCTGCATGCTTCGGCTCTGCAGTATGAAACCTCCATGCAGAATTATTATAATTTTGATTTCTTCCTTTCACAATAATTGCATCAGGTCCAAACAGTGCATCCACCCTAGCCCTAGAATTCTTGCCAATTATCCCATTATTCTTCGAGACAACTACAGTCCCATCAGCTGCTACTGTAACTGTGATTGGATTCTTCTTCCCCCACCATTTATTATGATATTGAGCCTCATGTATATCCTGTACAGCCTTTATTAAAAAATCATCTGAATATCCTAATCGTTTTAATCGTTGTTGTAATTCAGTCTGCTCCCTAATAGAAAGCGTTTCAGTTAAAAGTTTTCTCTCCGCATGTTCTCTATAGGCTCTTTTGTACGCATCTTCTTTTGACATCCCCTCCTGTATGTACTTCGCAGCTGCTTCTTTTACACAGTTAGGTTGATGCCCACTCGGATCCTCATAATATACCGGATTATTCGCACAGTACGCATACAGATTCAGTCCGTCTCCGCGGTAGGTGTCCTCCTGCGTGAAACGCGCTATTACTGGATTATAAAATCTTGTTCTCAGATAGTACTGCTGGGTTATGGGATCATACTGCTGTCCGTTGAAGCGGAAGCGGTTCTCGACTGTCTCCTCACAGACAGTTGTGTTTCCCCATGCGTCATACTCATAATGGTTGAGTACCTGGTCTTCACCCATTTCATGGGTGATACCCACTATGTGGGTGATGCTACTCATTTCGTCAGATGCATAGTGGTAGTAGGTTCTTGCGCTCTCGGCGTCGGATGCTATCAGGTCATAGCCCCTGATGTAACGGATAACACTGCTGTCCTTTTCTTCTGCGACAATCTCATCGCCGCGGAAGATGAACTGCACAAGCCTTCCGTCTTCTTCCATCTCATGCCGCAGACCTTCCGCATCATAGCGGTTGATCTGCACATGACCGTCAAAGGTCTCAACTTTCTCCGTGCGGTTGAATGCATCATAAGTATACTTTGCTTTATCGTCTTTTAGCAGGTTTCCAGCATTGTCATAGGTGAATTGTGTCGTCACTCCCCCTTTCGTGTACTCGGTCAGACGGTTTCTCGGGTCATATTTATAGAGTTCCTCCACGCCCTTTGCTGTGCGTTTTGTGCGGTTGCCTGCCCTGTCATAGTACAGTTCCTCCGTGTATGACGGGTACTGCACTTTTGTCAGCTGGTTCAGCGCATCGTAAGTGTAGCGGGTGGTTCCATTGGTCTGCCGTTTTTCCGTCCTGTTTCCGTTGAGGTCATAGGTATAATGGTTGTCTGCCAGCACTTCCGTTCCCAGCATCGTCTTTAAGCCTGTCAGGTTCTTGTCCGCATCAAAGGCGTACTCTGTGTACAGGCTGCCGTTTTTCAGGCTCCTGATGCTGCCGTCCGGGTAATAGCTGTACTCGGCTGTCACAGTTCCATTATCTGTTACTTTCTCGATCAGGTCAAGCGCGTTGTAGGTGTATTCCGTCACTTTTCCGGTCACGTCGCGCTGGCTCGTTAAATTGCCGTTTAGGTCATAACCATATGCGAGCAGTGTCCTGCCGCTGGCACTCTTCCTGATGATGCGCCCCATTGTGTCATACTCATAGCTGTAGTGCATTCCGGCGGATACTGCTGCCTTCATTAATCCCTCCGGCGTATACTGGTAGGATTCCCCCTGGATTCCGTCCTTTACCCTTCGGTATAATGGCGCTCCGTACATGTTGAATGCAAACTGAGTTGTAATGCCGTTGCGGTCTGTCTTCTCTGCGACATGCCCTTCTCTGTCATATGCATAAAGTTCCTTTTCGCCCGTCGAGTCAGTGATGGAGACCATGTTGCCTGACAGGTCATATTCATATAGTGTCGTGTTGCCTTCCCCGTCTGTTGAACTGGTCATGTTCCCTGCGTGGTCATACAGGTAGGATTCGGTTGAACCGTCCGGCTTCGTGATGCCTGCAATGCGTCCCCAGTCGTCAAGCTCATAGCGTGTCTTGTTATTGTTGCCGTCCACCACGCCGGTGATGTTTCCCTGTGCGTCATATACAAGCTCCTGTGTGGCTCCGCCTGTGGTATGGAAATATACTCTGTCCCCTGCAAGGTTATAGGTATACTCAATCCCTGAATCTGCGCCGTCTGTCTGACGCACAAGGCGTCCTGCCCTGTCATATGCATTTTTCTGGACTGTGTTCCCGTCTGGTCCTGTGATGCCGCGGATCCTTCCCTGCTGGTCGTATGCATACAGATATCCTGCTCCGTCATCTTTGATCCTGTCATACTGGTTCGGGCGCACAAGCTTTATCAGGTTTCCGTTCAGTCCGTAGAACTGTCTGGTGATACCGCCGTCCTTTCCTGTGATCGGGTTATCTCATCTTTATTTCAACAATTCAATTGAATATTTTTCTGTATCTTCAATTCGTTTCATTAGTCTATCCTCCCAATTTTCTATTTTTTGTTCCAAAATATACAGTAGTTCCCTTATATAATCTGCTTTTGCTTTTATATCATAACTCTCTAGCATACTAAATATATCGTAATACCCCGTCAAACGTCTTGCTTCTTCAAGAGATTTCCTGTCACGAATACGAATTAAATACTCTGCTTCTTCAAAAACTTTCAAGTCACAACTTCCAATTAAACGCTCAGCTTTTTCAAAGAAGTAGTCCTTCACTCCTAATAACTTCTGATACCCTTCTTGGTATTCCCTCTTCAACAAACAAGCCACTGCCAACGTAAATTGCATTACTTTTTTACCTTCAGGATACCAATTGTATATTTTAAACAATTCATCTGTTCCATTCTGTAACATTTCAATCGTTCTATCAAAATCAAGTTGATCCATATATGGAATAACAATTTTTTCTATACAATATTTATTGTTTTCCCACACCATATCCAACATATCTGCCGGATAACACGGTTTTTCATTTGGCGAATGTACTATTATAGAGTAGAAATCTATCTTTTGTTTTTCTTTAGGCAATATCTCTTTATAACGAATACATTCACCTACTGCATAACAAGTATTTCCAATTTCAGGAAGAAAAGCTGGCTGAATAAGACACTGAATCCTTGCATCGCCCGAACTGTCAATCCAAACCCAGATACATTGCAAAAAATGGTCTTTCACTCTGCAAAAATTATTAGGTTCCTTTTCTTCAAAAAAATCTTTATGCCCTTTCATAAGAAGCGCAAATCTTTTCTTAATCAGCCTATTTCCTTTTGTTAAAGATAATTTTTCTTGTTCCATGATAATACCTCCATTTTTAGTTCAAAATTTTGTATTATTAGTCAGATAATTTTTCTTTTGTATTACCGCCTTATTGGAATGACGATCACACACTGATCATCTTCCAATAAAGCTTCTTGTACCTAATCTTTATCATTGATGCCATGATGTACTTACTAAAATCTTTTTTCTGTTATTCCTGGTACATTGTAATCTCCCACTTGTGGATTTTTACTAAACTCAAATCTTGGCATAGTTTTCCCTGGCGGTACTGGTTTAAATTGTACATGCTGCACATTTGGAACATTTACTTCAGGATATAACAGTTTATTTCCTTTCTTGCCAATTGGTTGAGTATTAGTAACAACATTTGCTTGATTTCTTGCCATTTGCTCCTGTTTGTAACTATCTTCTCCCGTTTTTATATCCCCTATAATATGACGATCAGAATTAATCATTGGATTATTGCTGTCTGCTTTTTCAGTTATATGAAGATCCACTCGACTTGCATTTTTACTTTGCCACCAATATTTAAAAACAAAGGGTTTTCCTCCTTTGTAGTAAGTTTCTGTTTCTACATTTATATAATCAAAATTTCTATTTTTAATCCAATCAGTCATCGCCTTATCTACGTTTTTATGAACTTCATTACCTCTGTCTTTTCCGCTAGGTAAACGGGATAGATCATCAAATTGATTTGTCAACATTTGATACTTTTGCATAGCCTGATGAATTTCCAAATCGATCAATGCCCGATTCATAACATCACTATCATTTTTGCAGTTTGGATTATTCTTATTCTTATTAACAAAATAATCTAGATTTGCCTGATTAAGTGCCTCTTGCGCTGTCATCCCAGATTCTCGGTACTTTTTATATGCATCCTTGACACATTGTGGAATATGCCCACTCGGATCAACATAATAAACCGGATTGTTTCGGCAATACGCATATAGGTTCAGTCCATCTCCGCGGTAGGTATCTTCCTGTGTAAACCGCGCTATTACTGGATTATAGAATCTTGCACGCAGGTAATACTGCTGGGTTATGGGATCGTACTGCTGTCCGTTGAAGCGGAAGCGGTTCTCGACGGTCTCCTCACAGACGGTTGCGTTCCCCCATGCGTCATACTCATAATGGTTGAGTATATGGTCTTCACCCATTTCATGGGTGGTACCCACTATGTGGGTGATGCTACTCATCTCGTCTGATGCATAGTGGTAGTAAGTTCTTGCACTCTCGGCATCGGATGCGATCAGGTCATAGCCCCTGATGTAGCGGATAATGCTACTGTCCTTCTCTTCTGTGACAATCTCATCGCCGCGGAAGATGAACTGTACCAGTCTGCCGTCTTCTTCCATTTCATGCCGCAGACCTTCCGCATCATAGCGGTTGATCTGCACATGACCGTCAAAGGTCTCCACCTTTTCTGTGCGGTTGAATGCGTCATAGGTATACTTTGCTTTATCGTCTTTTAGCAGATTTCCAGCATTGTCATAGGTGAATTGTGTCTTCACTCCCCCTTTCGTGTACTCGGTCAGACGGTTTCTCGGGTCATATTTATAGAGTTCCTCCACGCCCTTTGCTGTGCGTTTTGTGCGGTTGCCTGCCCTGTCATAGTACAGTTCCTCCGTGTATGACGGGTACTGCACTTTTGTCAGCTGGTTCAGCGCATC
>JAIEEY010000004.1 GCA_029067205.1 Lachnospiraceae bacterium | reverse complement strand
ACCGGATAAGTTTTTTTATAGAATTTTTCCACCAAGGGGATAGTGCGCCCAAAATTCAGGTTATGGATTCACACTTATTCATATTTTTTCTCTCTTTCTATGTGCTTTTATTTTATAAAACTTTATATTTCTGCTGGTTGGCGCTGTTTTTTCCATCTGGAACGATTTTTTTGGAACCTTCGGTTTTGGCATAGTTTAAAAATAGAGTACCCAAAGTTAATCGTTCATTTCTTGGGAATTTATTCCACCTAATTCCGGGAAAAAGATCTTTAATAACAAAAGAATCTCCAGATTCTAATTGATCTAATGTATTAACAGCTTCTTTTAATAGTTGATTAGCACTTATATTCATGAGAACCTCCTTGTGTTAAATAGTATAGTGTCCGGGCAGAGCAGGATTTTTTTTGATTTCTCCGTGTGTTAGGGCATGATGAATATATACTGCCGCCTGCTTATCAGAAAGATTATAAAAAACAATAGCAACATTAATCAGCTCTCTCCCTGAAGGAGAATATTTGGCATTTTGAATGTAAGAATGATACAATTTTATAATTTTCATAAAAGATAGCCCTCCATAATAAAATTGTTGACATGTTTGTTGATAAGCTTATTATAGAGTAATAAGTTATGGATGTCAAGATATAATATAAAATTTCTAATTTGAAAGTTAAGCAGTTAAACGCGGATTTGCAAAATTAAAAGGACTGTGAGCAGCAGTCCTTTTTTGGTATGACGGGCATGCCCGTGTTCTGTGGTGAAAGTCCACTTAGGCGTAGCTACCAACGAACTTTATAGCGACTCCCAAGGTTTGCATCGTGAGGTGTGGGCGAGAAGAAGGGATAGCGAAATCGTAGCCCTACGGACAGAAATCCGATAACAAGGCGTTTATGGTGGGTAAGTTAGCCAAAGATAACGAAGCCCCAAAGGTAGCCGTAACCCATAGGCGTAAATTGGGAGGGTAGACGAGGAAAGAATACGGACTTATCCCGTGAGGTCTCGCGGACGTAGGTATTGGTTGAATCATCCCGCCTGCGGTTGAAAACGATTTATCGCGAGAAGTCAGCAGAAGCCATAGTAGGCGTAAGCCGAAGGGCTAAACAATGTAACCGTGCGAACGAATGTATGCACCTGTGTATATCTGACAGCGGATGTAGGCGAAACGTATATGAACTGAAAACGCATAACATATGATGAATCACAGTGAGCGGAAAGGAGCGAAGCACACAAAGTATGTCATGGAGCGGCATGCTTTGAAGTTATGTTGAACCGCCGTATGCCGAACGGCATGTACTGGTGGTGTGAGAGGGGAGATTTAATCTCCCCTACTCGATTGAAATTTACAGTGATTAGAATATATTATAACACAGAGAGTGCTATACTTGGGATTTGTTCTGGATTACAGGTATAAAAGGGAAAAACATCTGATGGTTCTATATTTAGTGTTTTGTGTACATGCAGTGAATTTTTTTCGGCCTGCGGGACAACAATGTTTTTTAAATTTTACATTTTCAAATCTAGAGGTTCACATTCCTGTTTTTTCATGTTACAATACAATAAAGGAAATAAATATGTTATGTAAGAATCAGAAGTTTAGATAAGGGGAGGAAAAGAATGCATGTCTTTTTAGGAGTAGAGAATTTTGCAAAAATCGAAAGCGCCAGAGTATGTATGGATGGTTATTCTCTTCTGGTGGGACCGAATAACAGCGGAAAAACATTCTTAATGCAGTTGATACAAGGAGTAAACGAAAAAATTATAAGCCTGATAGATAAAACGGTTTTGCAAATTTTGGGACTGGATGGAGACAGATTTTCTAGAATGATAGAGAATGATGGAGAAAAATGTATAAGGTATATCATTTCGCAGGTTAATATTTCACAGTTTACAGAATATTTAAATGAAAAATTAGATGCAGAGAAAGAGCACATTGTAAAAGAAATATTTGGAAAAGAGATTCCAATTAGAAAATTGTATATTGAGATTTTGTTAGAGGTAGAAGAAAGTTATGAAATCACTATATTTGATGATATAAAAAGAATGGAAAAGGCGATAAAGCCCTTTTGGACAGAGCAAATAAATATCCCATATTTATCTCCACAAGATATAATAGCAAGCACTCTAATGAAGTATGATACAGAAAAGCCGAATGGACAATTATTATGGACTTCTATTTCACAGTTGAAATCTAAAATAAACGCAGTAATATCTAATTTGAGAGAGATTTTTGAATATCAAAGTCTGTTTCTCCCTGCCTCACGTACAGGACTTATGCTGCTATATCGTGATTTTTTTGCTAATAAAGCAGATAGCGTAATGTCATATGAAATGAGAAAAAAACAGTTCATAGAAGATAAAAATATTTATGGTAATCTGACACAGCCAATTTATCAGTTTTTGAGAGTTTTACAGACATATACAGAGAGCGACGATAGAAAAAAAGAATATAAAGATGAAATTGATTTTTTTGAAAAACAATTGATAGAGGGGCATATCAGTGCGGAAAAGCAAAATGGTTTTGTTTTTGATTCTGCAATAGACAATATGAGTGTACCTATGTATATGGCCTCGTCCATGATTAATGAAATTGCCCCCATTGTATTGGCTTTGATGGACAAAAAGTCATACGGGCGTCTTATTATCGATGAAATTGAAGCCAGCCTGCATCCAAAAAAACAGTTAGAACTGGTGAGATTTTTAAATCGGTTAAGCAATAAAGGAATAAAGCTAATTCTAAGTACACACAGTGATACATTTGCATCAAAAATGAATAATTTATATGTATTATCGGAATACGTCATTCAAAATAGAGATTATGAGATTATCAATAAAATGGGGTTACAAAAAGAAGACTTAATGGATACTAAAAATTTGTTTGTATATGAATTTATAAATCAACCTAATGGGCAGAGTATTGTCAAAAACATAACCGGAGATAAAACAACTGGTTATCAGTTTTATTTGTTCACTGCTTCTGCT
>JAIEEY010000399.1 GCA_029067205.1 Lachnospiraceae bacterium | reverse complement strand
ATGAGCCGTCCGCTTTCGTGAGCAGCCTTGTCGGGGAACTGGCGGAAACGGACTTCTCCCTGGCAGCATGGTACGCGTCCGCCAGGGACTACGCAGCAAGACTTTCCACGGAACAGTATCATGAACTTTACGGTGTAATGGTTTACCCGCCGGCACAGAAAAACACACAGATTTATGCCGAGGACTGGCTGTTACGTGTACAGTTTGCGGCGGTGTGCATCCTGGCGCGGATATCCCTTCATGAGATCGACAGGCTCTGCAAGGGACAGCTCGACTGGCCGATCATTCCTGCGATCACGCTCGCCGCATGGCTGGCCTCACAGGATTCGTCCTGCCTGCAGTGGGCATCAAAACAGTTGGACATCGTAGGCAGCCGAATCTCGCGCAAAAACTACTGTTTTTTTGAATATGCATACGCCTGCGCTGCTTATCTGCTGCCAGGGCAAAGTGAGGAGTATTATACGAAAATGTGGCAGTGGCGTCAGTCCCTCTGACAGAAAGTTAGAAACAAACTGTCGGGAACCGTTTTTAGAACAATAAGGAGGAAGGTATCTATGTACCAAGCAAAGAAAATTGGCATCTTTATCTCGCATATATTTGGTGAATTCCAGCGCAGCCTGTGTCAGGGAATTATTGACAAAGCCACAGAATTCGGGTATATCGTGGAAATCTTCTCCTCCACTGACGGCGAAGACGTCGGCAGCTACAGCTTAGGGGAGAGCAGTATCCTGCGCATCCCGAATTACGATGAATTTTCCGGTGTATGCTTTGCCTCTGGCACATACCTTCTCCCCTCGCTGAGAGAACGGATCGCGCAGACACTTCAGGAAAAATGTATCTGCCCCATCATAGAGGTCACGCAGAAAGAGGCATTTTTTCCTGCTGTCGTGCTGGACAATGACAAAGCAGCCGCCCAGCTGACAGAACACTTTATCACAGAGCACCACCACAAACGGATCTGTTATCTAGGAAACAGTCTGGAAAGTGAATTTTCCGAAAAACGCTATCAGTATTATCAAAACATTATGGAAAAATACCATCTTCCAATGTCAGAAAGTAACTACTATATTTGCGACTATTCCTTCGAGGCGATCACTGCTGCACTTGATTTCTTTATAAAGCCTGATTCCAAACCAGATTCCATCATCTGCTACAATGACCGCATGGCAATGTCTCTGATCGAGGCATTGTACAAGCGCGGTTTTCGCATTCCTGAGGATATTGCCGTCGCGGGGTTTGACAATCTGGAAATCGGGCGGAACGTCACGCCTTCCCTTTCCACAGTCGCCTTCCCCATCTATGAAATGGGACAGACCGCGATGAAACTCCTGCTGGATTCCTTTAAGGGGACTCCGCTTCCCGGGCGCACCGTTATCACCGCAGAGCCCATATACCGTACCTCCTGCGGTTGTGCCCAAAAGAAGAACACGCTTCCCGACCTCTATGAAAACCGCCTGATGGAACGCATCCACACTCTGGAAAACGCCATGTTGAACAACATTAAGATGACCACCACCCTTTACCAGATCCGTGAACTGGACGAGGGTATGGAGCTCCTGGAAAAATTTCTCCCAAGAATACATAACTGCCATGAATTTTATATCTGTCTGTACCAGAATTGGGATTCCATTCCCTCCCATATCCGTGAGATCACTTCCGCGCAGGAGGAATACAAGGATAAGGATATTCAGGATATAGATATCCTTATCATGCCCTTTGCATATAAGGACAAAAAACAGCTCCACGCGTGCAGCTTTACCAAGAAACATACTCTTCCAGACTATATTTATACGGACTCCCAGTCCGCTTACATATACTCACCCCTGTATTTTGAAAATCGGGAATTTGGATATGTCGCCCTCTCCTACAAGGATAATGTGCTTGCTTATCAGTTCAATTTCCTCACATGGATTGTAAACGTGAGCCGTATGTTGAGAAATATATGCGAATCCAAACAGACCAACCTGATGGTCAACCGTCTGGAAGACATTTATATGCGAGATGACCTGACAGGACTGTACAACCGTCAAGGGTTCTATCAGCTTGCCAGCACATTTCTGGAACAGGCAGCGGAGAACCATTCTGCTCTGCTCGCCATGGTCTTTGATCTGGACAGCCTAAAGACCATCAACGACACATTTGGGCATCTGGAGGGCGATTTTGCCATTCAGGTATTAGGCCATGCCCTGAAACACAGCTGTACAGAAACGATGCTTCTTGCACGCGTCGGCGGAGATGAATTTTTTGCACTTGCCTCCGGCCTCAGCGAAGAAAACGCAAAAGAAATAACCGTAGCAATCCACAAATATCTGGAAAATTACAACAAACTTCACACAAAGAAATACAATATCAGTGTCAGTGGCGGCTACGCCTTTGAAGATGCCCAAAATATCATAGATATCCAAACGCTTTTCGACACTGCCGACCAGAAAATGTATCTGGAAAAGAAATCAAAAAATAAAGGAATCCTAAAAAATGACAAAATGGAAAACGAAAACTTGATAAAGAATAGTGAGTCATAGTATAATAATAAATAAAAAAATAACGAAAGGGGGGCTCACTAATGCCATTATTAGAAGGGGAATACAGAAAAACAGAAAAAATTGATGGGGTCATCTATGATATGTCACCCTCGCCAAATTATCTGCACGGAATCGTAAATGGCAATATCCATACAATTATTAAAACCAGTCTAAAGGACAGCCTATGTCTTGTTTTTATCGAAAATCTTGACTTTAAATATCACCCCGAGAAAAATGATGATTATGTCATTCCAGACATCATGATCGTATGTGACAGGAACAAAATAAAGGGGGGCAGCTATACTGGTGTCCCTAAATTCATCGCGGAAACCCTGAGCCCTTCAACGGCCATGCGAGATCTGGCAGCCAAGAAAATAATCTATGAAACTGCAGGTGTACTTGAATACTGGATCGTATCACCCAAAGAGTGTGGTGTGCAGATTTATTATCTCAACAATAGCAAGTATGAGCTGGTCAACAGCTACATCCTGGAACGTGACAAGAACAACGAACACTACAATGCAGAGACTGTCATAAGCCTGAGGGCATTTCCACACATCCACATGACACTTGCCGATATTTTTGAGAACGTTGACTTCGAATAATATGTCCTAAACATGCAGTTTACCGCTCGCGGAACTGCATATTTTTTCTGTACTCTGTGGGCGAAACCCCGCACTGGCTCTTGAAGAGTTTCATAAAATGCTTTTCGTTCTCATAGCCGACTTTCTGGCTGATCTCAATGACACGCATGTCAGTTTCTTCCAGCAGGCGCTTTGCTTCATTGACTCGCAGTGCCTTCAGATAATTCACAAAATTTTTCCCCGTGTATTGCTTGAATGCATAGGAAAACAGCGAATAATTCATGGACACATAATTGGAAATCACTGCCATGTTCAGATCCTTGTCGTAGTTTTCCTCGATATATGCAAGTGCCTGTTTCATCTTGGATTTATTTTTATAATCGTCAAACTCCGTGTCGATCTTCTCATGAAATCCGATCATCCAGCCGGTCAGTTCCTCCATCAGCTCATCAATATTTGCAAACTGGTAAATATTCTGAAACCGCAGCAACTCCTTTTCTTCTCCCTGTAACACATTTTGGTATGTGCGGAGCATCTCTTCCACAAACATGTCAACGCTCTTTTCAAGCACATGTCCCGAATGTCGATCCCGTTTCATCTCACCGATAAACAGCTCCACCATTTTCAACGCCCCGGAAATTTTATCCGTCCCTGTCATCTGCACGATCTGGCGTATTC
>JAIEEY010000398.1 GCA_029067205.1 Lachnospiraceae bacterium | reverse complement strand
ATATACTTTGCCATCATGGAAGAGCGCATCAGCATAATGTCCTTTAATGCCTTGCCGATACTATCCTGATCATCTTCCTGACGCAGTTTTGCCACAAACAGCTTTATCATGCGGTTCCTTGTGGAATTTTTCAAGTCACGCTTATCCATTGCGATCCCTACGGCTTCGCCCGCCGCAATTCCGGCAAGTACACCGCCCGCTCCTGTCCCTGCCGTGGCTGCTGCCGTCTTTGCCGCAGCTTTTGATGTTTCTTTCGCCGCTTTCTTCCCTGTCTCTCTGGCAGCTTCCTTTGCCGCCGTCTGTGCGGTTTTCCTTGCTGCCTTTACCGTACTTTCCTTTACAGCCTTTTCCCCGATACGGCTGCCGGACTTTTTTTTCTTGATCTTCTGCTCTTTTGCTTCAGCCACTTGTGGGCGGTACAGATTCCTGCCTGCAATGGCAGCATTTGTGGCAGGCTTTGCCAGCGAATCAGCCGCCATATATGCCTCATAAACTTCGCTGCCGCCTTCCATCTCATCTAATGTGATTTTAGCCGCCGCCGAAACAACAGCAGATGATACCGGAGGCTTCTTTTTGACATCTGCCTCTTTCTCCGCTTTTGATTTGCGGTATTGCGTATACATCCTCTTTTCACGGTTTACGGACTGCCGGGCTTCCTGCTCTTTTCCCTGTCTGCCCTGCGTGTTTCTGCCTGTATTCCTGCCGTGTATATTTGCACCCTCTCTTCTGTCCTGTGCAATGCCGCCCTCTTTTCTGCCTTGTACAATTCCATATACGTTCCTGCCCTGTACATTGGCATTTCCTTTTCTGTTCTGCACGTTTCCGCTACCGCTTCTGCCCTGTGCGGATCCGTTCTCTTTCCTGCCCTGCACAATGTCGTTTCTGCCCCTGCACTCCATGCCGCCGGCAGCATTCTTTGCCCGTCCTGTCTTTCTTTTATCTGAAACATGGACGGAACTCTTTTTTAGCTTTATCTTTCCATTTTCCGCCACTGTTCCGGCAATCTTCGGACCATGCTGCACAGCAGGGACATTCCTGTCCTTGATTTTTGTTTCAGGTACTCCCTTTACGTGGAGTCTGGGCTTTTCCTTTGTGTGGATCACCATAGGCTTGTCATCCACTTTTTTAATGTTCAACCTGCCTCACCTCCGTTTTCCTGCAAAAAAACAACACCTAAACCATATGGCTTAAATGCCGCAAATGCCATCATATTACCCTTGCTTTCTGCTGCCTTGACTCATGGATAAAACCCGGATCATACTTTCCGTCCTCAAGATTTTTTATGAATACCTCCTGCCTGTCCCAAATTCTTCATACACCGTCTTTACCGCTTCACTTATGATACTGTCGGTTACAGGCACTTTCTGGGACAGCGTGCGGAGTAGATTGCCAGGTATTAACCCACGGCTAATTTACAACTTTTCCAATTAAATATTTTTATCTTCCCTGCCAAGTTTCTCCCTTAGTTCTGCCATAAATGCCTTTCCCTTTATCGGTTTTCCCATGCGTGTACACTCCTCCTCAAAACGGAAACGGGTTTCCAGCTCCCTCACTGTATAATCAGGTCTGAATGTACGGAAATTCCTGTCATCCCATTCTTTTAACTGTTCCCACAGGTCCGGGAAATTCACCCTTAGTTTTCTCAGGTCCTCAAGCGACTGCAGCGGACAGCACCAGCATGAAACACGGTCAAATATTTTATACAGCCCGCCCCAGTCATATCCCTTTCTGTAACAGTATTCGAGACAGTCTGCCTCTGTCATTCCCCAGTCCACCAGCGGATGGACGTGGTTTGGATTCCGGTTGTTCTTCCGCTCAAGTCTTTTCTGCTCGTCGGCTGCAATCCCCACATAATACCTCATCTCGTAATACGGTTTGAACGCCTTCAGGAACCGCTCCCTCGGAATGTCTTTCAGTTTCTGGGTACACCACCTCATTTTTGGACCTGCCCATCCATGTCCTTTCTGTCCTGCACCATACCTTATAGTTATGGGGGAATCTGCTCCCCTTTTTATAGGCTGTTCAAACATCATATATTCAAATGGCTGTTCCGGCTTTACCCGTGTAATGGAAAGCCCGGTCTCTTTCTCCACCCTGTCGATGTGTTCATACATTTGTGGAAATTCCAGCCCTGTATCACAGAACAGGATGCAGTCAATGGGAATGTTTTCTTCTATCATTTTTAGCAGCATTGCCGTACTGTCCTTGCCTCCCGAAAAGGAGACTACATTAAAAACAGGCTTATCCACGTCCGCCACCTCCGTCCGTGCCATCCTGCATTTTCACAGACTGATGCACCGCGTTATTTCTTTCCTTATCCATTGCAATTTTCTCATGGATATTGGTATTATACAGATTATAGAGGTCTGTCCCTTTCTCAATGGTATTGTCAAAGGGGATTACCACGTTTCCGCACTTCATAAGTCCCATACCGCTTGATGTGTTAGTAACAAAACGCAGCTGCGCCTCCGACACTCCGATTACCTCTGCCATGCGTGAACTGTCCGTGTTCGCCTGTTTCAAGAGTGCCACAAACTCCGAGTTGGCAAGCATAGTTGTAGCCGTGTAATTTTGCAGCAGGTCAACAATGTTCTGCGTGATCCCGGTACACAAACCGCCCTGTTTTCTCACTTTCTTCCAAAGCTGCTGTAAATACTTAGCGGAATACTCCGAATTTAACAGCACATGGAACTCGTCAATGTAGAGCCATGTTGCAATGCCCCTCTTGCCGTTTGCAATGATGCGGTTCTGTATGCTCTCCATCATTACAAGCATTGT
>JAIEEY010000397.1 GCA_029067205.1 Lachnospiraceae bacterium | reverse complement strand
AAAACAAATTCAACAACCTATCGCTTGCACAGTTTCATTTATGGTGGTGCCAAATGTGGGGCATGAGGGTTTAGAAAAAACATATTTATCGTTAAAAATTTCCTAATCTGTTCAGCATTTCATACATCCGGCTATTGCCAAACACATAATTTTGCAGGGCAAGCGGTTTCCCCGTCTGTCTACTTTCCCGATACAATTTCATATAGGCATCCTTCGCCTGATATAAACTGTCTTCCAATTCTTCAATCTCTTTTGTTGGTATTTCAGGAATTTTTCCCTGAAAGGCCTGCCCCTGGGCTGCTATTCTAGCACACGATTTCTGCCATGCCACTTCCTGCTCATATTGCATATCCAGCCACTCAGTTTCTTCTTCTTTCGTCCATGGTGTACCACCTGCTGACTTATAATACTGCTCATTTCCATTTTTATAACGTTCTTCAATTTCAGAATAAAGCCTTGCATAACTCAATCCGCAGACATTTACAACATCAGAGTACCGCCTCCTGCCAAGGCAAACTGCTTTTGAGCAAGATTGCTGATTCTCCCCTCCGCCGCTTCCAGAAAGTCAAGCAGTGTCAGTTCCCCGCTCCTGCGGCATTGGGGGTTGCTGCCTTGTCCTTTTAGTGCCTTTTTAGCCTGCTGGTATAATGCCTTCCTGTCGGGCGATACATCGGACATATACTCTGCACACAATTCAGTCCTCCGTCTATGGATATATTCCAATTCCGCCTTGTTTGTAGTATTCGCTGCTTTCCGAGCCAACTCTTTAATTTCGTCAGTAAGCTCGGCCTTTGTTTTACTGTTTTTCCCGGAACTTGGAATGATAGACCAGTCAGGTCCTCCTCCGCTCAGTGATGTATAGTATTTTGTATTGGCAGAATTTACTGTACCTGAAACCGAAATCCCCATGAGCACACCTCACAACTTATTTTTCCAATTATCATTAATTCAGCGGCTCCTCCGTCATTCAGAGCCACCCTCCTGTCCCCTCGCAATGAGTCCGGGCAGTTTGTTTATTGCTGATATGCTGATCAGTTATTCAAATACCCCTGATCTTCTTCCTCTTTAGACCATATCCGTTCATAGTGGCTGTCAATGCTCTTGAACACATCCTGCCATGTAGAAAATTTCTGCATTTCCTCAATGCTTCCCCTGTTGTTCTGCAGCCAGTCAAAAATTGCCTTATAGGTATCTCCCGAAAACAGGACGCTCCAGTTGTTTTTATAATTTGAATTGTCATTATAGGACATCCCGTCATAACCCATAGAGATAATTCCGTTATTCGTGTGCTGTGCCAGCCCTTTTATCTCCAGGTCAGCCCATATGTAAGCGGCATCTTTATCATGTACCAGATTGGGATATTTATTGAAGTAGGTTTCCGCCAACGCTTCATACTTCTCTATATCCGCCTGGCTCTGCAAAAGGACTTTCCCTCCACGTCCTTCCTCGCCATCCCGCACCAGATACTGTATGCCTGTACCGGAATGGGTCTTTAAGGTAAATCCCTGCAGTCCCTCTGTTTCCAGCGCTTCAACTCCCGTGACATTCTGCAGGGCATCTTTCAGTTCTCCGTCCAATACCATAGCATCATAACTCATGGTTCCATGCTCCGAAATCAAAAACTGCTTTCCTGTCGTGCTGTCCTGCCTGACTTTGACATCTGAATATTCAAAAGCACCTATCCTTTCCCCTTGCTTATTGTAGATGTCAAAGCAGCCAGCCTCATTGTCCGGCACAATCCTGTAATTCTCGGTTTCGTATGTTTCATAGGCAGGCTTACCCTGAATTTATGTATATAAAAAATGACTATAATTGCTCCCAATTCCTGAAACTGCCATAACTTTATTCTTGTGATAGTTTTACAATATGAATTGCAATAAGTTAGGCAGACCGCAGGGATAAAGGTCAATGCCCTCCGTGGAATAGGGCGTATATTTTATACCTGTATATCCAATGAACTGCCCGAAGACGTTTTTCTCACAAGAGAGCCGCCTGACTTCACGAGCGAATTGTCAATGGACTCCCTGGTAATTCCGTCCAGTGCCCCGGACGGAATCGGTTTGCCCGGTTTCCATTTCGGGTCAACAGCTTTCACTGCATCGACGAATGCCTGCGTATATGCCCGTTCGTATTGGCTTAATGTATGCCCGGCTGCCAATCTGTCATTTTTTGTTATTTGGGGATACATCTTACGGTATACATCACTCCGCCTTGTCGTATCCCCGTTTGCAACACCGTTTTCCTGCAAAAACTCTTTCTTTGTAAGCTCAAACATATCGTCCTTAATGCTGTCTGGTATGGAAATAATCCTGTTCTTGCTTGCAATGTTCTTGTCAGTTACCGTAAGGCCAGATACTCCAAATGCCTGATTGATATGGTCTCCATCCTCATCATAGTATTGCATCCGGTTTTTAATTCCCTGAACGGTAAAATAACCACCGCCACGGCTAGCAGTCATCATGCTTTTCACAACTGTCTGGTACTGCTTGCTGTTTGTATCAATTCCCGCCGCTTTTAACTGCGACTGCACGGAGGGGCTTGACAGGTCTGACATCTTAACCATATTCCCTCCTGATGCTACATTCTTTGCAATGTTTGACACTCCAAACATCTGCTCAAATAAATAGCTGTAATCCATATTCACCCGCTCTTCCAGCAGGATTTCACGCAAGATATCATCCATGCACTCCTGCAGGGTCTGTTCCAGGTCATCTTTTAAGAGAAACCGGCTCGCCCTTACCTTGTACCCGTCCAGCGCATAGTTCACATAGGCAGTAACCAGCACGATATGCACTTTCGGACAGACCGCCTTTATCTGCCTTGCCACCTCCAGACCATCCATGCCGTCCATATTGATGTCAAGGAAAACGATGCCGCATTCCCGTATATAATCCATATCCCCGCACAGGCCTTTCCCGGAATTATATTCCTTTATTTCAAAATCCTGCCCGTAAGCTTCCAGCAGCGTCCTAAGTGCGCCGCGGTCATCCTCCCTGTCATCGCAGATTGCTATCTTCATCACACGAACCTCCTATTGTATATAATATCGGTCTAGGGGGTATCTTACCAAATCCCATTGCACCAAACTCCCATTTTTGGCACCAAACGACTATAAAGCCATGTTTGCACATCTCTTTTCAAGCAATTTCCGTTATCAAACTATCTAGTCTGCCAACAACATTCAGACTGCCACCACAGTACAGACAACGCCCTGTTTACAACAAAAGATTGACAAGACAAGGTATTTAGTTGAGGTACATTTTTCTGCTACCAATAAAAAGCAGGCAACCGAAAACAAG
This sequence comes from Lachnospiraceae bacterium, assembly GCA_029067205.1. GTDB lineage: Bacteria > Bacillota > Clostridia > Lachnospirales > Lachnospiraceae > COE1. Next base: position 1,345 of record JAIEEY010000397.1, on the reverse strand, counting down.
AAATAAGCCGCCAGCACCACTCTATTCTGAACCGAAGAAACCAAAGACCAAAAGGCAAGAATTGTGGAAATGTGCATAACAGGCTATGGAATTCCCTTCATATATTTATCCATTTTTAAGTGCAAAGTAGTTATTTCATTTTGGGGAATGAAGTGCTATACTAAAGCCATTGATAAATTAGGATTGATGAGGTGATCAAAATGTGTATTATATTGAAAAATACTCCCACAAAATATAAAAAAATGATGGAAGAGCTTGTCCCGCCATTGTTTAAACTATTAAAGGAACTTAATTCGCTTGAAGAAGAAATTTTTGTTCGTGACTGTGCAATGAACAAGGAAAAGCCCACACTGAAAATTCCTTTTAACCAGGTTCATCCGAAATGGAAAGAACTGACGAGTGAATACAGAACACGCTTTGAAGTTATTATTGATGGGAGAGTCAGTGAAAAACTCATGTCACGCGGATACGCAAATAGCTTCGGACATCCAAGTAAGTATTTTTATTTGAACAGTGGGGCGTTTTCTGCAGAGTTTACTATGCGAAAGGAAGATGTAGCAAATGTCATTACACACTATAATAGATCTATTGATATGAAGGACAAATTTGTGCTTCGGTTAATTGATGACATATGGCTGATTGATGAAAAATACTACGGCTTTGAAGATGAGAAAACATGGCATTTGGATAGTATTTAAAAGGAAGCTGATAAGAAAGCAGTAAGTCTGAGAAAGAATTGCTGTTTTTTGTGTGCTATTTTCCCAAAATCCCGCCCAAGCAAGCCGAAGGATTATGGCAGAATCCAACACAGGGAAATCCGCTACTTTCCTAGAGCAAGATTCTACCACGTTCCAATGTGCTAAAATATATGACTTAATTTAGAATCTATCTTTTTCTTTAACATTATGTCATCACATGAAAAGACAAGCAGTAAGCTATTATAGATATTAACTCTCAATGCATAATGCTCGTTATAGCTAAAATAGTGAAGATCATCACCAAACCACGTTTCCTTTTCATGAAGATTTAAGGACTTTACAAGCCACCTCACAAGTTCCATCTTTTCTTCTACTGTTCCACCACAAATCGAACATGGAAATGAATGTTTTTTCAATATCGCATCACAAGAATTGACAGATGTTCCAACTGACGACTTGTGCTTAAATTTTTCCTGATACATGTCAAACGCTTTCTGAAATATGTATTTCTCAAAGCTCCCTGCAAAGTAGTGATTTTCTCTGTCTGTCACTACAGGGTTATCCTCTGATCTGCTGACTCTCAAGTAACAATTTGCGTCTGTCCAGTGGTAAGAAAACAAAAGCAGCCCGCGTTGCAGATCATCTCC
>JAIEEY010000396.1 GCA_029067205.1 Lachnospiraceae bacterium | reverse complement strand
TAGCATATGTTTCCGCTGCATTTTCTTTTCTAGCCAAAAGAATTTATTCCTTGACTTTTTTAAAATAATCAAGCGCCTGCTTTGTTACTTCTATACCAGACGGCATATAATCACCTCCCAATCATGAAACACACTATTATGTCTTCTTTAGTATAGCATAACGGAACAACAAAGTCTATCAATTTTCTTACACATCACTTATGCGATGCTTTCAATACGCTCTTTCACTTTTCTCAATTCGTTCTCAAGTGCGTTTACACGAATTAAAAGAATTTCAATTTACGGCTCAAATCAAGATGACCTTCTGCAATTATTTTAATATTGCAGTTCGTCTCATTTTCAAGAGTCAACTGAATACTTATAATATCTTTCTTCATAGGTTCTAACAATAGTTCGATGTTCTGAATATCCTCTTTTGATAATGCCATATTGCCACCTTCCTTTCGTATATGATCAACTCTCACGTCTTATTCAAGAATCACACATAAAAATTTATATGATAAGTATACTAAAAACTCTTTCCTTATTACAAGCACTCGTTATCACTCTTTTATTTTACTATTTTTTCAATAACGCAGCTGTGCCGCTTTTCTTTCTGATCCTTGTCGTAATTTATTCCGACGAGCAGTATTTCACCAGCGTAACTTTCGAGTGCCTGTGTATATTGTCTGTCTTTGATCTGCTGCAGAGCCGATTGAGCAGTCTTATCATATTTTAACTCAACAATGACCGCCGGCTTTCTGACAGATGGAAGCGGTAAAAAGACAACATCCGCGAAACCTCGTCCTGTGGGCATCTCTCTGATGAGTCTGTAATCCTTTCTTGCACTGTAATATGCCAGACCGATTGCGCACGCAAGCGAATTCTCATCATTATAAGTGAGAATTGAAGCAATCTCTGTATGTGCTTTATCAAGTGCCTCTGCTACATTTTCCGAATTACCTCTCAAAGTATCTTCAAGAAGCTTTTCAGACGTCTGCAGCACGTGCATAACTTCTGACCAGCCACCAACACTCATAGCATTCTCATATTCCTCGACAATTTCTTTATTAGGAATAAACGCCTCTTTTGTCCCAGAATCATACCCCAGATAGCCCAAATGGATCAGCAGTGTTAAAATGTCATCTTTTGTCTTGAAGTTCCGCATATCATTCTGAAAGCTCCGCGTATTAACCCTGATCCGCCCGCCGCCAAGCAGCCGTACAATATCCGACCGGAGTCCGTCGAAATCCATATCCATATAGATTTTTAATGCCTCATAAGTTTCTGTGGAAGTCCAGTAATTCGAGAAATCCTGACAGCGCATCGCCTCCACGACTGACCTCGGATTGTATATATGCTGATACTTTTTAAACATATACCCGTCATACCAGCTGCTGGTTTCTGCAAAATCCATGTCAAATTTTTCACACAGCGCTTTGACTTCGTCCTCCGTAAAACCAGTGTATCGCTCAAGCATTTTCTGATTTGTCATAGAGTACTCATAGAACATATTCAGCGCAGATTGTTGCCCGTATTTCTTCACTGGTAAAATGCCTGTCATGTAGGCAAGTGCAACATAATTCCTGTCTTTTAAAAGATTGCGCAAAAAATCAAGATACTGCTTCTGCATTGCCTCCGACTCCTGCCTTTCGCGCATCACACAATCCCACTCGTCAACTAGGATGATAAATTCCCTGCCCGTTTCCACATAAATCTGTTCCAGTACATTGGCAAGGACTGTTTCCTGCTCCGAAAACAAGTCTCCATATGCCTTGCGGATATCAGCAATCACAACCTGCTCCAGATAATCTGTCATTTCCTGTTTTTTTGCCGTGATCAGAAATTGCTGCATGTTCAGATAGATAACATCATACTTATTTCGATATTTCTGAAATGTTTTATCCCTTTCAATTTCGAACCCTTTAAATAAATCTGTTGAATCATAGCTGCCGCAGTAATAGGCTGCAAGCATTTCAAGCGCCATGGATTTTCCAAAACGCCTTGGTCTGCTGACACAAATATATTTTTCCAAGGTATTGATCAGTTCGTTGGTATATGATATCAATCCGGTCTTATCGACATAGATCCTGGAATGAATCGATTCCCGGAAACCTTTATTATCCGGATTTAGATATATTCCCATTTCAAAGCTCCTCCCATGCATTTATAATATAGGCTTTCTTAATATTCCATATCCACTTCAGCAAACAATTCATCAAATGTGATGCTCAAATGCAGGAAATGTACGATCTGCAATTCTTCTTTATTCTTCTCCGTAATGATATTCCCTGGATAAAATTGCGGACTGCCCTCTTCATCATAATCAAGATTATATATCTCAACCTGTTTTTTTCTCCAGTCAACAATCCAGTATTCATCCACTTCCTGCTGCCTGTACAGCTCCATTTTTTCACCGCGGTCATACTTTTCCGTAAATTCTGACAGAACTTCCATCACAAAGCGAGGGGCATCAATAAATGTGCTTCCACGCCTTGACCTAATCCAACAATTAATGGATGCGTCTGGAATGATTGTTTTGTCTTCGCCTTCATCTGTCTTAAACCTGTATTGAATATTATCAGAAAAAACATAACAGGTACTATTTAGTAGTTGTTTCCTTATTGCAGAGACAAAATTCACGATCACTGTTGAATGCTCTGGTCTTGCTCCGGCCATATCTGTTATCCGTAAATTTAAATCCATAGAATCACCTTTCCCTTATGTCCTTATTATATCAAAATAATTGATTCTATCAAGCCATTCCTTTTTATTTACGTAAGCAGTATTTTCATGAATGGTTTAATACCGAACGAATACTGGAATTCCGGAATTCATCGTTGAAGGCGCTTTGACAGAGGTTCACGACATGCTTCAACGTATGAATGAGTTTGCAGCCAAAGCCGCAAATGGCATCATCAATCTGACGCAGGTGCAGATGCAGACATGACCAACAAGATAAGCGTGGGTATCGAGGCGCTTGACACAGCAGGACTTGGTATCAAAGGCCTGAATGTAAAAGACAGCACAGGCGCAGCGGCGACATATGCGATTGATTCCATTGCAGACGCAATCGCAACGGTATCTTCACAGCGTTCTAACCAAGGAGTACTTAGTCTGTTAGGATGATCATGATAGCACAATATAGAAATAAAAAGAGAAGCCTTACGGGAATTCCTGTAAGACTTCTCTTTTTATTCTCTATTTATATATTCTTTGCAAACTATAATCCACTGAGTAATTATTAACCTAAGAGGCTGAGTACACCCTGGTTAGACTGATTGCCCTGTGCAAGCATTGACTGGCCTGCCTGTGAAAGGATATTTGCGTTAGAGTATGTTACCATCTCTGTTGCCATATCTGTATCACGGATCTGGCTCTCTGCTGCAGTCGTGTTCTCTACTACGTTATCCAGATTGTTGATCGTGTGCTCTAATCTGTTCTGTACTGCACCGAGTAATGAGCGCTGTGCAGAAACCTTTGCTACTGCATCAGAGATTGCGTCGATTGCATATGTAGCAGATGCTCCTGTGTTGTCCTTTACATTCAGTCCATCGATGCCCAGTCCCTTTGTGTCAAGTGCACCAATCTGTACAGAAATCTTGTTGGTCATGTCTGCGTCTGCACCTACATGAAGTGAGAATGTCAAGTCTTCTTTTCTCTCTACGGTTCCCTTTTGCAGAGCAAAGATAACCTTTCCTGCCTCAGCTGTGGTATCATAAAGGTCGTTGTTACCATTGGCAAGATCAGTATCATCAGTACCGTTTCCATCCAGATCATTTACGGCAGAGTCTTTCGTCGCACCAACGCTGCTCGCAAGCCTTAATTCCTGCGCAATCATCTCATAAGCCTTATCCGCTGTGATTACCTGCGGTTTCTTATCATCGACACCATCTGCGGCAACAGGAGGAGCAGCAGTAGCATCACCGTCTACCATAACATTATAGGTTTTACCCTTATAGACTACTGAGCTGCCTGATGCTATCTTAGCTATAATGCCAGTTGTGCCTCCAGGAGTACCAATATTCAGCTGATTCTTATCTGCATTCTCAGCACCATCAACAACCGTATACTGCGTACCATCAACTGTAATCAGCTCTCCCGCTGATGCATCTTTAATTGCGTTTGCTACGTCATTTTTAACGTCTGTTCCAATCGTATATTCTGTACCACCAATCTTAATCGTATCGCCAAGCTTCAATGCATCCATCTTGAATGTAGCCCTTGTCATATTCTGTGTCAATTTACCTTCGATACCAGCATCATGTGCATCAACTGTAACAGTCTTGGTATCCCTGTCACCCTTCAACAGATAGGTCTCGTTAAACTTGGTTGTCTCAGATACACGGTC
>JAIEEY010000395.1 GCA_029067205.1 Lachnospiraceae bacterium | reverse complement strand
AAAATGCTCGCAGTTCTTATCGTTATTTTATAGGAACTGCGAGTTTTTGTATATCCGCTGTTTTATTTTGCGCTTACGATTTATCTGGAGGAAGCATTAAAGAAGTAACATTTAGAAAGTGTGATCTTCGAAGGCAAATTTATGTTGTGAAGGATTAGAAATCTGTGATTTTGAAGGTGCTATATATGATGATTCAACAGTATGGTATAAAATGTACAATGCAGCGCAAAGCGGTGCTATGAAAATTCTAAAAAATTTTTAAGGAGCATTCTATGGAGAGAATGTATTTGTCGTATCATATATATGATTATGGTGAGCATAACGAATATGAGGAAATTAAGATTCTGGGTATCTGCAGTTCTGAACAGGAAGCATCTAAAGCAATAGAATTGGCTGCCAATGCTAAAAGTGACAAGTGAATGACAGAATGGGAGATAATATATACAGTAAGGACTTGATTGTGATATAATAAAAGCAGTTACAAATTCAAATGGTGATATTTATAAAATCTAATAATAATTGGAGTAGTAATGATAAATTTTTGGCAGACAGCTTTATAGAACAGTGGGAAAAGGGAAGTGATAAATAATGAGTGTAAAGAAATGTTTCGAAGAGGACAGAAAAACAGAAAAAGAATATAAAAGAGAGGTGTCACTTTGAAAAATCGCGGGAAATTAAGGCGCATTGTTGTCAATGGCAGAGCATATCTGTGGAATTATTATTATGACGATATGGATTTTACCAACTATCCTTATTCTTATTATTTATTTGTGCCAGAAGAGAATCGACGGTTGAAAGTCAGAATATATTTTGCAAAATATTTGCCACAGATGAAGTTAGATGTTTATACGAGTGAAGGGACCATTTGTCAATATAAGGGCAAACAGGTTGAAATGAATCTGTGCAGACCATTATTTGCCAGACAAATGATAGAATATGTCTTTGCCCATTGTTGTCATGACACTGATGTCGGAGAGCTTGAGATAAAAAATGGAGAGGCTATATTGGAAAATTTAGGATACTCAGATTTTTATGAAACGTTTTGGTAAAATTACCCAAAATAAAGAGACTGCATTAGGATATCAGTATGTAAAGGAGATGGATTACAATAAATATCATGTTGACTGTCAGCTATTCTCTGGAGATTCCAAGAGATGATTTTTTCCGCTCAGAAAGCGGCGAAGTAAGAGAGGAGATGGAGGAGCAGCTGGAAAAGCTGTTTCCAAAGGAAATCGTGTTGAATGGGAATGCAGCTGCCCAGAGAGAGCATCTGATCCATTATCCCCTGCAGGAAAATAAAAATGCCTTGCGGTGTGCTTCCTGTGGCAAGTGGTTATATATGCCGGGAAAAGAAGATCTGCCAGTAAGTCTTGATTATTGTAAGATGGTCAAGGAAATCCCGCTATGTTCCAGCTGCGCATGGGAACTGGAGGCGGATATGAAAAATGAGAAGTTTGTCCAGCGACTACGGAATCGTTAGGAAGAGAGCATTCCTAAACTTGTTAGAATCGTGCGTTTAAAATGAGCTTTGAAGAAATTTGGTTTATATAAAATATTTGGGAGAGAATGCATATGATTGAATTAATAAAAGGAGACATAACAAAAATTGAAAATGTGGATGCCATCGTAAATGCGGCAAACAGCAGTCTGTTAGGCGGCGGGGGCGTTGACGGCGCGATCCACAGGGCGGCAGGACCAGAGCTGTTGTTTGAGTGCCGTCTGCTGGGAGGCTGCAAGACAGGGCAGGCGAAGCTCACAAAGGCGTATCAGCTTTCCTGCAAACATATTATCCACACAGTCGGACCAGTCTGGAATGGAGGGAGCCACAATGAGGACAAACTGCTGGCAGACTGTTACCAGAACTCACTCAGGCTGGCAGCAGAGCATAACATCAGAACAATCGCATTTCCGTCCATATCGACAGGAATCTATGCGTTCCCGGTGGAGCGTGCTGCGCGGATTGCAGTCGGAACCGTTGACAGATTTTTAAAAGAAAATCCGGAATTATTTGACAAGGTTTTATGGGTATTGTTTGATAATAGGACAGAGGCGACGTATCGGGAAGCGTTACAGATGATAAGAAATGGAGACAATAGCGTACCGGAGCACGCGAGGGCAGATAAAAATGAGAATTGACAGACAAAAAGCGATGGCGGCATTTGGGGAGTATACAGAAAGGTATGACATTACTGACGAGAAAGTAAAATTAAAGATCGACCATACCTACAGAGTGTGTGCGCTGTGTGAGCAGATTGCCGCACAGTCGGGTTTTGACAAAGATGAAGTCGAGTTATCCTGGCTGACGGGACTTCTGCATGATGTGGGGCGTTTTGAGCAGTTGAGGAGATATGGCACATTTATCGATGCACAGTCCATAGATCACGCAGAGTTTGGCGCGGATATTTTATTCAAAGAGGGAAAAATCAGGGATTATGTGGAGGACGATTCAGAGGATGAACTGCTTGAAAAAGCCGTGCGGTGTCACAGCGCATACCGTGTTCCCTCAAATTATACACAGCGCGAGAAAAAGTTTGCAGACCTTCTGCGCGATGCGGATAAAATCGATATTTTGAAGGTCAATGTCATTGTGCCCATTGAGGAAATCTACAACGTGACGACTTATGACCTGAAACACTGTAAAGTGACAGAGGAGGTCATGCAGGCATTTTATGAGGAACATGCAGTGCTCAGAAGCCTGAAAAAAACACCTGTTGACAACGTAGTCGGACATATTTCCCTGGTGTATGAGCTGGCGTATCCCATAAGCTGTAAGCTTGTGCAGGAGCAGGGTTATCTGGATAAGCTGATGAATTTCCAATCAGAATTATCAGAGACAAATGAGCAGTTTGCGAGGATACGCGAGAAGATGAATGGGTATATGCAGGAAAAAATGACAGGAGTGTCATAAATAAAAAAGGAATTTGCGGAGAACAGCATGAAGAAGACGAATCTGGATACCATATCAGCAAAATACAGGATATCTGACTATAAGGAACTTTGCGCAAAAGTAATTGATCTGATCGACAGTCAGAAGATAAAGCCGGTGAAAGCGTCGGGATACAATGGGAAGTCGCCTGCCCTTTACAGGGAATACTGGGTGATCGAGGAAAAACAGGATGTATCCCAGTATGTCAATGAACTGAATTATGAGATTGTGCCAGCCATTTCCACGGACTATTACCATTTGCATATTGACCAGTATATTCAGGATAGACAGTGGGTATTGCTTTTAAATGACTATATCAAAAAGCGTGATTTTATGACACTCATGTCAGAAAATGAACGCAGTTTTGATATCTGGCACAGAGAGAAATTCTTGAAACAGGAGCAGGGAAAGAAGATTTTGAAGCGCTGCGGATTGGAGACGGATTTCTTGCATTATTACAGGACAACGGAGCCGATTGCATATTACTCCGCGACAAGGAAGACACCGCAAAACCTGTTGATCATTGAAAATAAGGACACATTTTACAGTATGCGCAAGTGCCTGATGTATCGTGGACAAAATAGAAGTGACGGAGAATTTCATTGCGAATCGGTGCAGTCGAATTTAACAAAGAGACTCAAAAATGAGGCAGAAAACAATATGTATACAATTTGCGGGGAACAGATTGGTACATTGATTTACGGAGCAGGAAAAGGAGTTATCGCAGCATTTTCTGATTTTGATATCAGCGGGGAGCCTTATATGATGGAGCAGGGCAATGAAATTTTATACTTTGGTGATCTGGATTATGAGGGAATTGGGATTTATGAAAATTTTGCTGCAGCATATGGAGAACAGTATAATATCCAGCTTTTTAAAAATGGATATGAGATGATGATTGCAAAAGCGGACAGCATTGGTGTAGACAATCTTCCATTTACAAAGGAAGGTCAGAATCGAAACATTGGCAATCTTTTCTTTAATCAGTTTTCCAAGATGGCGCAGGCGAAAATGAAAGAAATCCTCGAGCAGGGGAGATATATTCCGCAGGAGATATTAAATATAGAGGATTTCATGGCGGCGGTATAAATCGATGTTTGTGGAGGTATATTATGTCTCAATTGCAGGATGTATATGACAATCATTTCAATCAACTGAAATTCCAATGTTAAGGATCTGTAGAAAAATAACTGACACATCTTGACTTGTCTATTTCTCCGATTGCGCATGTCAAAAAGCCTCGCCGTAGCCCGCTACGCCTACGTTTTTTGACTAATTGATTTATCAATTTAACCTCGAAGAAATATCCTGCGCAATCTGTATCACTTATTTTCCTACAGCTCCTAAGTGCAATTCGAGAAGTTAACGAAGAGACAGGCTTGGCAGCCAAAGATATAAACGAGATAAAGAGAATGGTACAGCATGTGCACCATTCTCTTTATGCTGCTAGAAGAACCCTAATGTTTTGTAAAAAAGTGAAGCAGATGCTTACAAATGGATAGATATAACCGGTTTTATACAACACTCTGCGCAAATTATTCACAATAAAACTGAGATTGCATTGAAAATAACTCCGTATATAATCCACCTTTACGATACAACTTGTCATGTGGTCCGTACTCAACTATTTGTCCATTATGAAATACCGCTATTACATCACAGAACTTAGCACTTGATAGTCTGTGCGAAATATATATGGCTGTTTTCCCTTGAACGATTTCATTGAACTTTTGATAAAGCTCGTATTCAGCTTTTGGATCCATAGCTGCGGTCGGTTCGTCTAATAACATGATCGGTGCATCTTTATATAAAGCACGCGCCAAAGCGATTTTCTGTCCCTCGCCTCCAGATGGTTCAAATCCCTCCTCGTCAAAGTTCTTAAAAATAGAAGTATCAATACCATTTTGCAGCTTTCGTAGTTTTTCGCCGAACCCTACATACTCAAGCATATCTCTTACTCTGTCTTCGTTCATTGGCTGTGCAAGTGCAACATTATCTTTGATGGAAAACGAAAATAGCTTATAATCCTGAAATACTGATGAGAAAAAACGCATATACTGCTCATAGTCTATCTTTTTGATATTCACTCCATTCAAAAGAATCTCACCTTCTGTTGGATCATACATTCTGGTCAGTAATTTAATAAATGTTGTCTTTCCTGCGCCATTTTCCCCGACAATAGAGAGTTTTTGGCCCAATGGGATTGTGATATTAATGTTTTTAAGTGCATACGCATCGCTGCCTGAATACTTGAAGCTAACGTTCCTGAATTCAATAAAATGAGTTCTGTCTGCATCAATCAATTCTTTACCCTCTCGCAGTGTCTTTGGTAAATTCAGATATTCATCAAGGTTATCATAGTATGTATCATACGATTGAATCTCGATCAGGCTGTCAAGCACCTTGCGGAATGCGATAGAGAATGTTGTAATGGCGCCTGTGTACATTGTAAACGATCCGATTGAAATGGCACCGCTAACCACACAATAAATTAAATAAGCATACGCTGCACTCTGCTGAACCAATGTAAAAATCGCACCAAAAAATCCGGAGATAATAAATCCGTCATTTTGTTTCTTTTGGTTCTTGTTTACTTTCGTAAAATAATTTCTCTCCCTGTCAAGCAGCCACTTTCCAAGAGAATTTAACCGGATCTCTTTTGCAAAGCTATAGTCTTCAAACAGACTTGCATAATACATCCAACCTCTTTGGTCTTTGATGATACCTTCCGACAATCTGATCGCATTTTGCTTAGCCCTTTTCTCAATTAAAGCGCCTAAAATGATCAGTACAATAAACAGAAGCAATATCCTTAAATCAATAGTAGCTATAATAGCTGCTATTCCAATTAATGTAAAAATTTGACCAAGTGCATTCAATGCGCAATCCAGCAAATAACCAAATCCATGCCAATCACAGTATAAAAATTTGCTGGCCTTTTTCTGCATATCTAAGAATTTTGGATCTTCTAATCTCTCAAAATCAGCCTCTGCCAAATGTTTATGCAGGTCGTTGTCAAACTCTGCGCTGACTCTACATCGCCTGCTAAATCCATCCCAACTAAAATATTCAGAGAATATGGTCGCTGCTGCAGTATAGACAACCAAAATGGAAACATATGCAAGCAACTTATCTATTTCCTGGTTTCCCATTAATTCGTCAATGATTAATTTGGGCATTATCGTGGCAACAATCGGTATCAGTGAGTTGATAAATTGATATAGTACTCTCCAGAGAATATATCTTTTGTCATATTTCCAGCCGTTTTTTATAAAAAATACGATTCCTTTAAACATAATTATCTGTTCCTCCATGTTATGAATTTTAGGCATAAAAATAGCTGTAAAATCGCACAACACATAGAGATAGCCGTGCTACCTCCTAAGGAAATCATTGTTTACGTATTTTACAGCTAGTTACATAATAAAAGGTTTGAATGCAAAATTCTTCAAAAACATTCTTCGATACCCCCGATCTATTTATAGAATTGTCTAAAAGGAATGAACTTGATTAGAACATGTGTTATTACTACAGCTTTTTCGTAAAACAGATGATCCTGTTTGCCTCCCTGAAATTCATGGCCTTGTGAAATTGGAAGCTGCCGTCATTGTCAATCTCACAATCACTGGCAAATTCTTTGCAGCCTTTCTCTCTTGCCCATGCCTCACACTCGTTCAATAACTCTTTGGCATACCCTTTATTCCGGCAGTGTTCCATGACAAATATTCCCTCCAGATATCCAACAGGAGTTGTTTCGGTTCCCTCCACATAATCATGCCGTAATTGACACTGTGCAAAACCAACAGGTGCTCCCTTTTCATATTTCAAAAAAATCTGAGCATCCTCTCTGGAAAGAAGCTCCAAAAACTCAGCAGCTAAATCATCAACAGAAGACTCCGTCCACATTAAGACTGCTAAATTAGCTATGATTCCTATATCATTTTTGGTGGCTTTTTGTATCATATTCATTCCTCCAACAAAATTCCTGATCGATTCTCTCCAATACCGATTTGTCGCTGGATTTATTATACTGCATTTTTCCAACAATAACAATATCTATTTGTTATAGTCAAGTTCGGTGGGAAGGTTATCCCAAAGGTTTGTTCTTGTCTTGCTTTCCCGTAATGTTTTTAGTACATTCTTATCGGGGTCAGGGTATACTATAAAGCTGTCTGCTTCTCCCTTTTCCGGTCGTACTGCGAATGCAAGCTGTTCTGTTTCTATGGAAAACTGTGCGTTCACACCAGCTTTATTTCCTCTTGCGTCGAGCCGTATCCATTTTTTGTAGTCTTTGATATACACACCATTTAGTCCATGATAAATTAAGACAGGAGCTGTTTCATCATCTAAGATTAACTTTTGATAACAAAAGCCAGCTGGAATAGATTTGTAACGTAATAAGGCCGCCAATAAGTGCGATTTTGCAAAACAAATACCATGACCAGCTTTTAGCACTTCTGATGCGGTGCATGTAATCACATCCTCACCGATATCTGCTGAGTGCGAAATATGATCTCTGACAAATTCATATGTGCTCTTAATAAACTCTAACTCGTCATTTGCTTTTTGAGATAATGTGTCAGCCAGTTTCATGATGACTTCTTTGTCATAATCAATCACATTGTCACTCTTTAAATATGCATCATTCTTGTTCGAGTATAAAGTGATGTTCATTTCTGATCTCCTTTCTAAACTTCCTGGTTTGGTTTTATTTAACGGAACACTCAACTTTCTTGAGTTTCAACACTCTGGAATAATCACAATGTTTATCTGACACTACTTTCATGCCGTATTGTTCAAAATAACGATATAGGTCCTTTTCTATAAATGTCTTAAAAGGTTTTGGTTCTAAAATTTTTATCGGCCAAAATACTGCTTTGCGTAAAAAATTGTTGCTTTTTTCCCATTCTGTAACAATAATCTCACCGTCATCTTTCAATATTCTTTTCGCTTCAACAAGTATCTTTTCTGCCAGAGTTTCGTCGATTTCATGCAAAACCAATGAAAGAAGTATCTTGTCAAAACACTTATCTTTGAATCTCGTATTGGCTGCGTCCATATAGTACAATTTTATATTCGACAATCCTTCCTTTTTGACTTTGGCTCTCGCTATTTTCAACATATTTTTTGATAAGTCTATGCCGATTACTTTCGACAGAGGTTTCGATTTTGCAACTTTTAACGCATTTGTCGCTGTTCCAGTACACAAGTCCAGTACCTTTTCTGTATTGCCAATTGATTCCAATACAACCTTTCTTGGACTATTCTCGTAATCTCTAAAATAAGTAATGTCGATTAAATCATAAAATCCGGACATTGCTTTATAGAAAAGTTCTGAATTCATTTTATTCCTCCGCAAAATTCCAAATTATAACGCATAGTAATAAGGACAAATATTTTCAAAATGTCCATCTTTCATTTTGAAACCATTTGGAATAGTCCCCAACGGAACAAATCCAAGTCTTTCATATAAGTGTCTTGCGTGAATATTACTTTCAACTACCGCATTGAACTGTAATATTGTGAATGCGTGTTTCTTCGCTTGATACAGGCTGTCAAGAACAAGCTGTTCTCCAATATGTTGACCTCTATATTCAGAACAAACAGCATAACTTGTATTGCAGATATGTCCACACCGACCAATATTGTTAGGATGCAGTATGTAAAGTCCACAGATCACGTGGTTCGTTTCGTCTTCCGCAACAGCCGCATACGTTTGTGATGCAAAAAAATCAGCTCCTGTTATATTGTTGAGTAATTCATCTTGTGGGAAAGCAATACCTTCCTCCACAACTTCATTCCATATTTGAATCATTGAATCCAAATCCCTTTTTTCATAAGCTCGAACCAACATTTTAATTCCTCCATAAAATCCAATTTTATTATACAGTTCGCCCTCATAATTTTACCATAGGCATACGCATAATTCCATTTAATTTTGTGAGATTTAAAACAAATTATAAAAAGATGGTTAGGACCATTTTCAGTTCTTGCAGTTTTTGTAAAACTTGTGATGTTAAATCTGCTTTGAATATGATACAATGAATGCGTTATATAATTAGATATGGAATGGAGTTAAAATGCAGTATGAATTTTTAAAGCAGTTTTCCAAAAGAATGAAGCATGTGGGTATGTATGCCCTTCTTTTGCAGAACAGCATGGCAAAGCAGACATGGAAGCAGTATGGATTTATGAAGGTGGACGAACAGGTCAATATGGTCTTTACAGTGATGCTGTACATTATGGAGCAGTCGCTTCGGGAGGAGAGCTGTACCATGGATGATATCGGCGCGTATATTGACAATCTCAACTCGGGTTGTTTCCAGAAGAACATGTCTTATGATGACTGTAAAAAGCTGGGCGATTTTATCGTGAACGTCATTCTGTCCAACGAGGGCAGAGCGATGTATTTTGAAGGATATGATTATGACAGCCTGGCATATAAGACCATGAACATCAGCTACATTGCAAACCGCGTCATTTATGTGGATGAGGGGGTAAAGAGAACGTCCTATTATCTGACGGAGGACGGCTATAATCTGATGCTTTCTACCCTCGAGATCGAGAATAATATGAAGCTTACAATTCATGAGATGATCTTCAAGCTGCATCTGGAAAAGCAGAGTTATGACAAGGCAGTCGACGAGATCAAAAATGTCTTTAATTTCATGCGGATACAGCTGCAGAAAATCGAGGAGGCAATGCTCCGCGTGCGGCGGAATGCGCTGAGTTATTCCGTCGCCGATTATGAGGCGCTCATGCATGAAAATATGGAGACCATCGGTGACACCAAGGAGAAGTTTACCGGCTACCGGGAGATGGTAAAGCTCAGGGCGTCAGAGCTGGAACAGCAGAACATCAACGTGCGAAAGCTGGATGCAAAGGAGGAGGAAAAGCTGGAAAACCTCCGCATCATTGAAGGGTATCTCAACAGAACGATCGACGAGCATCAGAAGATTCTGAACCTGCATTTTGACTTGAAGCTGTTGTATGACAGGGAACTGCAGTCGCTCGCCCAGATGTCGCTGATCCAGCGGTTTTCCATTCGGACGGAACTCTATGATAAGGTGCTGGAAAAGCCGCAGTATCTGGAAAATATGGACTTGTTTTTAAGACCATTATTTCATCAGCAGATTCCCAGGATCTACAATCTGAATAAATGTATGGAGCTGCAGCGTCCAGTCAGAAAAAAGGCTGAGGAAGATACGGACGAGCTGTTGGACTTTGACGAGAAGCAGTGGCAGGATGAGTTAGAGCGCAGAAAGAAAGAGAAACTCAAAAAATATGAGGACAGTCTGGCGTTTATCCTTGATGCAGTGCTGAAAAAGGGCAGGTTGTCGTTAGCAGAACTGAAAGGCATTTTGGAGAAAGATGCGGCGGCGCGGGAGACCTGCATTCCGTCGATTGACGTGTTCAAGGAGATTATGGTTGAGCTTATCAGGAACCGCGAGATTTCCATGGAGACACTGCGCAAAGAGAAGAGTGAGTATATCACGGAGCAGGCAAATGATTTTCAGCTGAACGACATGCTGCTTGGACTGACGGAGAAGGGCGCGGACAATCACGCAAACCGGAAAAAGATCAAGAAGATCTTTACGGAGCGGTCAGATGACGGAACGGTTGTGGAGTTTGCGAATGTGAAGGATGAGCTTGGCGGTGAGAGAACGATTCGCTGTACCAATGTGGTCATTCGTGTAGAACTGGATCAATCTGTTTAGGACAGGATTGTATACTGGCGGTCGAAAAGACTGACCGCTCAGTATAAAGTGATGCACATGGCCTCATATGGAAATTAGCTGCTTTGCAGCATGCGGCCGGCGCAATACTCACTGCAGATTTCATCGGCAGTGAGTATAACTGGGAAGGCGCTGAACAATGAATTGGAGGGAAAACATGGCATATGAAATGGAGGAAATACGCCTCAGTCAACAGATATTCTATTATCTTTTAGAGCATTTTGAGTTAAAAGAGGACGAGGCTGCAGGGCTGTACAGGGCGTATGTGGAGAATGAGCAGGTGCAGCTTCTGGTCAAGAGTCAGGGCGACGAGGCACAGAGCAATATTGAGCGGTACGGAGATGTGATCTATCTGATTCCGAAAGAGGAGAATGTCTTTCTGGGATTTTCCAAGGCAAAGCTAAAGGAGATTCTCTGCAAGTCGGGCGGTACAGACAAGGACTTTTACCTGTCGCAGTTTGTGATTCTGACACTGCTGTCAGAATTTTATGACGGGCAGGGAGCGAGCGCGAAGTCGAGGGATTATATCCGTGTGGGAGAACTGCAAAACTGCGTGACGGACCGGTTAAAAAACGGTGTCGAGAACACATCCACGGAGGAGGAAGAAAAGAACGGTCTGGCATTTCGGAACATGCAGGAGGCATACGAGGCGCTGAAGTCCGATGAGCGCGGTTCGAGGGCGAGGACGACGAAGGAAGGTTTTCTGCATCACATTTTCATATTTCTTGAAAATCAGGGATTAATTGAATATGTACAGGAGGACGAGATGATCAAGACGACAAAAAAGCTGGATAACCTGATGGACTGGAATTTGCTCAACCAGAATAATTTCCAGCGCATACAGAAAGTACTCAATGTGAAAAGTAATTCTGATTTTCACGGGGAGGTTTATCATGAGTAAAATAAACGCAGTACGTTTTATCAACCTGAATTACAACAACAATTCAATGCGCATCAGCGACGACACGTTTCAGATGCAGGGCAGGAGCACATTGATGTCGCTGCAGAACGGGGGCGGAAAGTCCGTGCTGGTGCAGATGATGACCGCGCCGTTTGTGCATAAGCGCTACAGGGACGCCAAGGACAGACCGTTTGAGAGCTATTTTACGACCAGTAAGCCTACGTTTATCCTGGTGGAGTGGAAGCTTGACCGCGGGGCGGGGTACTGTCTGACCGGAATGATGGTGCGCAAGAGCCAGCTTACAGAGGACGATGATGACAACCGGCTTGAGATGCTTAATTTTATCTGCGAGTACGCGAACCGGTGTGAGCAGGATATCTACAACCTGCCGGTAGTTGAGAAAAACAATAAGGAAATCGTGCTGAAAAACTACCGCGAGTGCAGGCAGCTATTTGAGAATTACAAAAAGGATCACGCACTGAAATTCAACTATTATGACATGAACAACAGCGCCCAGTCGAAGCAGTATTTTGACAAGCTTGCGGAGTATCAGATTTATTATAAAGAGTGGGAAAATATCATCAAGAAGGTCAACTTAAAGGAGTCCGGTCTCTCGGAGCTTTTTGCAGACTGCCGGGACGAAAAGGGCCTGATCGAAAAGTGGTTTCTGGATGCGGTGGAGGGCAAGCTCAACAAGG
>JAIEEY010000394.1 GCA_029067205.1 Lachnospiraceae bacterium | reverse complement strand
CCTTTAGGGAGCACACTTTAGGCTGCTTTAGCAGCACATTGAACCTACCGGCTTTAGCCGGTAGTGGTTGAGTCTGCGGAAGCATCTATCCATTTGAAAGGGATAATGATTTGATCAATTTAGGTGTGACATTTGCTTTTTTGAAGGAAAATAATGGAGTGGTGGCAGTAAAGAACCGGATATTTGAGACAAAATTATATGACCTTTTTCTATCGGAAATGTATACAGACCACGCAAATAGTCAAACCCGTTCCATTGAGCGCAATCAATACATTGTCAAGGACTCTCTTCAGATGAAGCTGGTAATGGAAAAGTTTTATCAACATTTTACAGAGATCTATGGAGACAGTGACTGGAAATTTGTAGAGAATCAGGGAAGAAAAATCTTTCTTATGTATTTAAAGCCTATTATTAACGGGACTGGAAACTATTATATCGAGGCACAAACCAGAGATATGAGACGGACGGATATCATTGTTGATTACCATGGAAAGCAGTTTATCATAGAATTAAAAATATGGCATGGCAGCGAGTATAACCAGAGAGGGGAAAAACAATTATTTGAGTATCTGGATTATTATGGTGCAGATACTGGATATCTGCTGAGCTTTAATTTTAACAAAAACAAAAAGACAGGAATCCAGGAAATATCACAAAATGGAAAATATATTTTAGAGGTTGTTGTGTAGCGGTTCCTGGAATATGAGAAACGAAAAGGAGCACCAACAATGTCAAAACAAAAAGAAGACAAAACCAAAAACAAAACAAACGCAATGCGCATACTCGACACAAAGAAAATACCATACACAACGCACACTTACGAGTGTGACGAATTTATAGACGCCATACAGATTGCGGATATGCTCGGACTGCCCTATGAGAAAGTCTATAAAACTCTAGTCACACAGGGCAGCAGCAAAAACTATTACGTGTTCGTCATTCCCATAGCGGAAGAACTCGACATGAAAAAGGCGGCAAAATCCGTCGGGGAAAAGTCCGTGGCGATGCTCCACGTAAAGGACATCAATGCCGTCACGGGTTACATCAGAGGCGGCTGCACCGCGATTGGCATGAAAAAACAGTACGTCACCCGCATCGAACAGAGCGCCCAAAACCTCGACCAGATCATTGTGAGCGGCGGAAAACTCGGTATGCAGCTCGAACTCACCCCACAGGATCTGGCAGCAGCATCCGGCGCAGAGTTTGCAGACATCATATTTGCAGGATAAAAGTCCAGTTTTATATCATTTTTGCATTATTATTTAGAAAGGATAAAGTAACGAAAATTCATAAGCAATTGCTTATGGACTAATTAGTTACAGTACATCGAAAATGAAAACAATAAACGTATCACAAATCACACAAAACATCAAGGAAATGTGCATCGAGGCAAACCACTATCTCACACCCGACATGGACTGCGCACTGAAAAATGCCGTGACCACAGAGAAAAGCCCGCTTGGAAAACAGATCTTGAACCAGCTTCAGGACAATCTGCAGATCGCAGGCGATGACATGATACCCATCTGTCAGGACACAGGAATGGCGGTTATTTTTATGGAAATCGGACAGGACGTGCACTTTGAGGGAGGTAGTCTGGAAGATGCCATTAACGAAGGCGTCCGTCAGGGCTATGTTGACGGATTTCTGCGCAAATCTGTGGTAAAAGACCCGCTGATCCGCGAAAACACCAAGGACAATACCCCTGCAATCATTCATTATGAAATGACAACCGACGACAGCGTTACGATCACAGTTGCTCCCAAAGGCTTTGGAAGCGAGAACATGAGCCGTGTCTTCATGCTCAAACCCGCCGATGGCATCGAGGGCGTGAAGAATGCAATCCTCACAGCAGTCAGGGATGCAGGCCCCAATGCCTGTCCGCCCATGGTAGTCGGTGTCGGCATCGGTGGAACCTTTGAAAAATGCGCACTTATGGCAAAGAAAGCACTCACCAGACCAGTGGACCAGCGCTCTGACATTCCATATGTAAAGCAGATGGAAGAGGAGCTCTTAGACAAAATCAACCGCACCGGCATAGGTCCCGGCGGCCTCGGCGGCACGACAACCGCGCTTGCCGTCAACATCAACACCTATCCGACACACATCGCCGGACTGCCCGTAGCCGTCAACATATGCTGTCATGTAAACCGCCACGCAGTACGCACAATATAAGAAAACAGACCAATCCATAAGCCGTCAACATCATGCGGCTGTGTGCATCACTTTATACTGAGCAGTCAGTCTTTTTGACCGCCAGTATAATTCACAAAATGTAAATGTAGGAGAATACAAAAAATGGACAAACACATCAACGCCCCCCTCACAGACGAGGACGCAAAATCCCTGAAAGCAGGAGATTACGTATACATAACCGGAACCATCTACACTGCGCGGGACGCCGCGCATCTTCGCATGTACGAAGCGCTTGACCGAAACGAGCCCCTTCCGGTCGAAATGGCACAGAATATCATCTATTACATGGGACCATCTCCCGCCAGGGAAGGCCGTCCCATCGGTTCCGCCGGCCCCACGACAGCCAGCCGCATGGACAAATACGCACCAGGACTACTTGACCTCGGTTTAAAAGGCATGATCGGAAAAGGAAAGCGAAGTGACGCCGTAAAGGAAGCAATCGTGCGCAACGGAGCCGTCTATTTCGCGGCAGTAGGCGGCGCAGGCGCCCTGTTATCCAAGTCCATCACAGCATCGGAAGTCGTTGCCTATGACGATTTAGGCACAGAAGCCATTCGCAAACTCGAAGTGGAGAATTTTCCCGTCATCGTCGTCATAGACTCTGAGGGAAATAACCTGTATGAGACCGCCATCGAGCAGTACAAAGGAGAGTAAGGAACTGCAACCGGGAATGGTTATAAGAAGAAAACGGAGGATTGATTTATGGTTTCAAATGACACGAAAGAAAACAATCTGCGCGAATCCATGTTTGGCAGAATGCACCTGACAGCAAAAAACGAGCCGATTGCGCGGCAGTATCTGAATATGGACAACGAGGAAAATCCAGCACTACTGGAACAAGTACATCATCAGGATTTATCCAGCCTGTTTCCAATGAACGGATACGCAGAATATCTGAAATGGCTGCACAAAAATAAGCGGACAGAGGAACTTTCCCGCTACGTGCGCTTTGTGGTAGAAGTGGGTGGTTCCACAGCCTGGAGGATTCTGGCAAATGACAATTATGATGCGAAACTGGCTGATTTAGAGAGCATGTTTACATACCTCACCGGAGAACATGCAGAAGAACAAAAAATGGCAATCCGCGCGGAACTGTGCGCTAAGGAACTGTGCAAGGATGGAAGTACAGATGATACCAAAACACTATGTCAGTTAGGAAAAGAGAACCCGGACATCTATCTGCATGCCCTGGATTACTGCCATGTGTTAGACAAGACAAACTCAAGGGACACAAGGCACGCCAGAATGCTTCTCACAGCAATTTATTTGAATTACAAAGAAGCGGGAACAGAACCAGAACTGACAAAAGAACTGCTGAAAGACCTGCTTGCAGAAATACCAAACATCACCGCGCCCGCAAAGGCATTTTCGGGAAGCGAAATCCAGAGCTTGCAGAACTATGTCAGAACAGCACAGAAAGAAACTCCATTTCCACAAAGCGTACTTTCGATATGCATCACGCGCCGAGACTGGGTACACGACGGCGAATTTCTGGCGGGATGCGCATTTCTGGCACTGTGGCATTCCGTGCACTTTGAGATCCTGTTTCGCCTGACGCTGGCAAGGAAAATTATCTATAAGAACTGCATCGAGGCACTCGATACCGCCAGGGCGATCTCCGAGGATGACGATTTCCATGCTAAGATGGACGAGATCGAGGAGATGATTCCAATCCTGGACGAGGACTATATCATTTGGTGTCTGTATGGATATCCGTCTACCACAGCACAGAGAGAAACAACACTC
The DNA here is from genome assembly GCA_029067205.1 of Lachnospiraceae bacterium. Lineage (GTDB taxonomy): Bacteria > Bacillota > Clostridia > Lachnospirales > Lachnospiraceae > COE1. The sequence continues at coordinate 8,401 of JAIEEY010000394.1, read as the reverse complement.
ATGGAATGCAGACATGCAGAATGCGAAGCAGAGATTCGCCGTATGGCAGTGAAATGCCCGGATGGAATCAGGGCAGCAGTTCAAAAGGCGGATTCCGAGGAGTACAAGAAACTGACAGAACTTGTACAGAGTGCAAATCCCGCGCTCTATGAGGAGATCCATGCCTCTTATCAGGACGTATTTCGCGAAAAACTGGCTTTGGAGCTGGTGAAGTGGCATTTTAAGCAGTGCGAGGAGGCAACGAAACAGTACCTTTTGGGAAAATGCCCATTGGACGCTTTGCTGCCAAATCTGGAACAGTGTGAGCGCAGCGACACAGGCTCCTTGTGGCGAGGGGACTACGAGAGACTCAATCACTTAAAAGCACTAGGAGAGTTTTCGTTTTATCGACGCGCAGTGATATTGGAAGCGTTAAAGGGTGCACCCGATTTTTTTGAGATGTATTCCGTATCAGAGGAAATACAGGAAAAATCAACAGACAATTCGATTTTGTATGACAAAAAGCAGATTCTAGGGATATTTCAGATTTTTACGGAGGAAAATGTTCCAATCGGATTACAGTTAGGGGCACTGGGCAGCATTTGTGACAACATATATGAAAAACAGGACAGAATATTATTCCAGAAGACCTGTGTGGAAATGACGATCAAAAGACAGCAGGAGCAGGATCAGGAACAATGGGAGAAAGGCTTGATGGAAGCACTCCGTCAAGGCGGAGCATCGACATGCTGTATTTGTCTGAAAGTACTGGAACAATACGAATCTCTGGACAAATTCAAAGAACCGTTGTTTGCTGCGGCAGAGAACGGTGTAGACCAAGTACAAAAGCAGCTTCTTGAACTGATTAAGAAACATAATGAGTGGGATGCTGATATTTTGGCGATGCTTGCGTCGAAGAAACAAAAAACGCGGGGATTTGCCATTATGGTGTTGGAAGAGTGGTCAAACCCTGCACATTTGGAGGAGATCAAGGCGGCACTCGCAAAGGAAAAGAACAGGAAATTAGCTGCGCAGCTTCAGGCATTGGCAGAGGAGTTAGTGGAGGCTGGTGCGCAAGGCAGCCAACAGAAGCAATTTAAAAGGACAGAAGAAAAGCTTGCCGCAGACATTTACAAAGGAAACAGAAAGAGAAAAGTGGAGTGGGTTCAGGATATGACGCTCCCCGTGGTGCATTTTCGGGATAAAATGTCAACTGACGACGATACGGCAAATGAGCAGGATACAGCCTCGCCAGAATATATGCTTTCGATATTAGCGTCATACGCGGATATGGAGATTCTGGGTGTGAATCAGGATGCAAAAAAGCTAACTGCGCCCTTAGTACCGCAGGAACTTACCGCCCACATGCGTGCCTTGTATAACGGCTGGCTGGAGACAGGGGCAGAGGCGAAAAAGCGTTGGGTGCTCTATGCCGTGGCACTCCATGGAGACGCGGAGATGATAGCAGAATTACAGAGGCAGATCAAGGACTGGGCAGACCATTCCAGGGGTGCGATCGCGGCAGAAACTGTGCGCGCACTGGCATTAAACGGGAGCTCGCAGGCGCTGCTTCTCGTTGACCAGATGGCGCGCAAATTCAAGTCAAACCAGGTAAAAAATGCTGCAAAGAAGGCCCTTTCCGAAGCGGCAGCAGCGCTGGGAATCAGCAGGGAAGAGCTGGAGGATAGGATCGTGCCCGATTTTGGATTCAATACGCAGATGGAGCGCGTATTTGACTATGGCACACGGACGTTTACAGTTCGATTAAATGTATCACTCGAGATAGAAATCTATGACGAGAATGAGAAAAAGCTCAAAAGTATGCCAAAACCCGGAAAACAGGATGATGCCGAAAAGGCAAATCAGGCACAGGACGAATTCAAACAGCTGAAAAAACAGCTAAAGCTGGTCGTTGCGAGCCAAAAACTTCGTATGGAACAGGCACTCAGCACAGCACGGTTCTGGGATGTGGAGCAGTGGAAGACATTGTTTGTCCGAAATCCGATCATGCACCAGTTTGCAGTAGGGCTCATCTGGGGAACGTACGAGGAAGGACAGTTAAAAGACACTTTCCGTTACATGGAGGACGGCAGTTTCAACACAGTGGAAGAAGAGGAGTACACATTGCCAGAGTCTGGCGTAATCGGGCTTGTGCACCCGCTCGAGCTGTCAGAGGAAACCATCGCAGCGTGGAAAGAACAGCTCTCCGACTATGAAATCACACAGCCAGTAGAACAGCTGGAACGCCCGATTTATCGGATTACAGAGGAAGAGATCGGTGCGCAGAAGCTCACGCGGTTTTACGGAAAGGAGCTGAACGGATTGTCCCTTTCAGGCAAACTGTTAACGCAGGGCTGGGTTCGCGGTGAAATTTTAGACGCAGGGTTTTTCGACAATTTTTACCGCAGCGACAGCGAGTTTGAAGCAAAACTCACGTTCTCTGGCTGCTCCGTAGGATATGAAAGCGAAGATGTGACAATAGACGACTTGTATTTTTACCGGACTTTTGGCGGCGCATCTGGCAGGACAGAACCATGCAGGCCAGATGAAGTCAGCGCAAGATATTTCAGTGAGACGGTTTTGCAGATTGCCAGAATCGTTGGGGAAGCGTAAGTTTCAAATACAAAGGGAAGGAGCAGGATATGGCTTTAGAAAAAGAAAGCAGGGAAAAACAAGAGCTGCAAAGGGCATTGAGTTTGTTAGAACTAACTGCAAAAAACCAGAAGCTTGCAGAGCAGTACATGGACCTGTCGAAACCAGAAGATGCAGACTTGCTGGAAGAAATGGAGCATCAGAATTTTCAGAAACTTCAGCGCAGCACAAAGGATGAGTTAAAGTCTTTTCTTGGGATATACAAAGAGGAGAATGCAGACCTCGCGGCACGTTTTGTTCGTCTTACAGCGGAGATTGGCCGGGAAACTTCCCAGGTCATTCTCGCATACAGGGGACTTAGCAGAGAATTTGAGTATTTAGGACAATTTTTGTCACCGACTCTGCAAGTAGCGATGTATGCAAATGCTTCTGCATGGGACTTTGATAAATTGCGAATGACTTACTTAAGCCCCTTAGTTGAGACTGGGATCAAAGAGCCGGAATTCTTTCAACAGGCGAGAGAGCTGTGCTGTAACAAAGATGGTGTCAATACGCAGATGCTTTTGGCAGCGCTGTATCTGCATTGTGTGAAAACTTTAGGAGAGACGAAAAGCAGACTCTGTATTTCCATAGAGGGAGATCAGAGAGCAGCAGGAAATCCAGAGCGCATCAGAGAGGTGACAGATTATCTGGAAAATCGCCTGATCAATAATATTGACGGATTATTCGAACAAAATTTTGAACCAGAGGGAAAGGATCTGGAAACGCTTCAAAACTTTGTCCGCAATGCGGATTTGGATGCGCCCATTCCAAAGGAAATATGGGAAATACTGTCAGGTAGGCGCAAATACAATTATCTGATGGCGTTTCTGTCTTTTCTGGCATTTTTGGCAGTAGAACATTCTGACAGGTTTGTATCCATGCTCCGACTCACAGTGGCATTTGACTATATGTCGGTCACAAATGTGCCATTAGATAAGTGCCTTGCGGCCGGGGAAGACTGGTTTCACAGGCATATTGCGGCGTTGGAAAAATATCTGGAAATCCCGGATGATATGTATATCCGCTGGGCGCTCTCAAATAGGCAGACAGAGATTTTGGAGCGTATGGCAGTGAAAGCACCAGATGCGATCTGTGAGGTATTAAAGGATATTCCGGCGGGCGACAAGGGATATTTGCGAGCATGTATAAAGACTGGGAATCCTCAATTGTACATAGAGATGGAGAAAGAATTTAACGAGAGCTACCACAGGGCAGCTGCAGAGCAGGCGGTCAGGGAATACAAGGTTAAGCAGGAGGAGGCAATGCGCTATCTGTTGGGAGAAACAGAGATTGAGGACATCCTTCCCTGTGTGGCAGACTGGCGGGATATGAATCTTTTTAATTACAGGCGCGGGTGTCAAAATATCCATGATTATATGGTATTTGGAGAATTACAGATTTACAGAAGGGCACTGGTATTGGAGTGTCTGCGCCTATGTAGGGATTATCTTAGTCTTTACTGGGTTGACGCGAAGCTGGATCAGACAGATAAGACAACGCGGTATAAGATGTGGGATGTGCGGCAGGTAAACGGTATTTTGAAAGTTCTCGAGGAAGAAAAAGTCCCACCACAGTATCAGATAGAATTTTTGGGATATACCTATGATGGTTATTATGTGCCCGAAAAAACAAGTAATGACGGAGATGAACATCTAAAGGCGATTGTAAACTATCACAAAGACTGGCACCAGGAGTGGAAAGACGCCTCTAAAAGCCATTTTCTGCCGGCCCGTGTTCTGGCGATTCGAGTGATGGGCATGCAGTATAATGAGTACAAAGAAGAACTGCTCTCCTGTGCTTCAGAAAACAGCAAACAGGCAAGGGATTTTGTGCGGGCAATTTTTACAGAACATTCAGAATGGGAGAACGATATTCTCGCAATGTTGAAATCCCCGCGTGGTGCAGAGCGTGAGATGGCAATAGAAGTGCTCCAAAACTGGGGGATTGACAACTATCAAACCCCGCTGTCTTTGGCACTTAAGACAGAAAAAACCAAAAAGATACGCACAATGCTGCAAAGTGTCTTAAACATAGGCAGCCTAAATATAGGCAGTCAAAACGACGACGAACAAAACGCAGCAGAGTGGACGCTAGAAAAGCTTGTGCAGGAAACATTGACTGGCGCATGGAAACGGAAACTGTCATGGCTGCCGCTGGACACCTTTCCCAAAGTCCACAAAAAAGATCAAAATGAGGCTTCCGAGGAGTATCTGGCTGCAATTTTGATCAGCTATGCAGATATGAAAACACTCGGGATCAACAAAGATGCGAAAAGGCTTGCAGCAGAACTGCACACGGCAGAATTGGCAGCATACATGAAAGAAGTGTATCGTTGCTGGTTTGACGACGGCGCACAGGCAAAGCGTAAATGGGTGCTCTACGCCGCGTCCATTCACGGCGGTGAGACGATTGTGACAGAGTTGTATATACAGATTCAGGATTGGGCGAAGAATTCCCGCGGTGCGATGGCTGCCGAGACAGTAAAAGCATTGGCCTTAAATCCATCTCCCACCGCGTTAGTCCTGGTCGATCAGATATCCAGAAAATTCAAGTACCATCAGGTGAAAAGTGCGGCCGCGGAGGCGTTGGATTACGCCGCGAAACAGCTGGGAATCTCAAGGGACGAGATGGAAGACAAAATTGTGCCCAGTCTCGGTTTTGATGAGCATATGGAGCGCATTTTTGACTACGGAAAGCGACAGTTTCAAGCGGTGCTGACGCCCGCACTTACCATAGAAGTATATGATGATAAAGGGAAACAGTTGAAAAATTTGCCGGCACCCAGTAAGACAGACGATCCCGAATTGTCAAAAGCGGCAAATGACGCATGGAAATCACTAAAGAAGCAGCTAAAAACAGTTGTCACAAACCAAAAACTGCGTTTGGAGCAGGCATTGAGCACCCAGCGGTACTGGAACACAGGTCATTGGAAAGAATTATTTGTAAAAAATCCAGTGATGCGTCAATTTGCCATTGGATTGATCTGGGGTGTGTATGAGGATAAAAATCTGTTAAAAACATTTCGCTATATGGAAGATGGCACCTTCAACACTGTGGATGAGGAGGAATACATCCTGCCAGAGGATGCCCTGATCGGTCTGGTGCATCCAGTTGAATTATCAGAAGATATCCTCTCAGCATGGAAAGAGCAGATGTCAGACTATGAGATCGTCCAACCCATAGAGCAGCTGGAGCGTTCGGTTTTCCGCGTGACTGAGGAGGAAAAAGAGGAAATAGAGCTTACCCGCTTTGGCGGTGTGGTCGTGAATTCCTTATCCCTGTCAGGAAAGCTGCAGAACATGGGGTGGTACAAGGGAGAAGTCGGAGATGGTGGAGGGTTTGATACATATTATCGTTATGACTATGATAAGAATGCGGAGCTGATTTTCTCAGGAGATTACATTGCCTGCTCTGATGCGAATATAGATATCTATGAGGTGCATTTTGCACAGACGATCGCATCTGAGGTGTCAATTGAGGGGAACGTTACAGGAGAAGCATTAAGACTCGCTCCTTGTAAACTGGGGAAGGTAGATCCGCGGTATTTCAGCGAGACAGTCCTACAGCTCACAAAGGCGACCGCCTCCTCAACAGAGAGACGCCCTTATCCCGACTGCAAAAGACGGCGTTGGTAAGAAGTTCTTTTTGGCGATCGAACTAGGTTTAGAGAATAATGTGGGTGCATTGACAGTGCGCATATCATATAAGGGCCTAAATGGTATTATGTGATATGTGCACTGTTTTTGCATAGTTCTTTATTTAGCAGTTTGCAAACAGGTACACCGAATACTTCCGAAAAATAGATCAATTCAAAGTCAGGTACAACTCTGTCGCCTGTTTCGATCCTGCTGACTGCTTTTTGGTTTAAGCTTAGGCCAGCCAGCTGAAGTCTGGCGGCAAGCTGTTCTTGCGATAAATCAGCGTGCTCTCTCAAATCTCGGATAATAGAACCCGAAATATTACATTTACCATTTGTATATTTATATAGTTTCATGCAGATACCTCCTAGTTCATTCCATGTATTATCCCAAAGATGGCTAACTTTATATTGACAGTAACATGATTTAAACGATATAATTATCCCAAAGATGACTAAAAGGATACGGAGGAAGGAATTATATAACAGATGAAAGTGGAGTGTGCTGAAAAATTTCATAAAGTGAAAGTTATTATTAAGTCTGATGTAAATGAAAGAAACCTGGAATTACTCTATATTGGTTTTGGAGTTGTCGCATTAGTTTATTATATGACAATGTATTATTGGGATAATCTAATAATATTTGAATCAGCATATTATCGGTTAGAATGCCTGTTTCAAGGTAATATCATGGATTTTCTATTCGACTGGTCTCCTATAGTACCATATGGTGTGTTTTGCCAAATGTTATTCACCATATGGGTTATTCCAGTTAAGATTCTGAGTTTGATATTTCAAACCGCATTAATGGATAGCATTGGAGCATATTTATGGTACAAACTATTTATAGTTTTAATGTGGATTTTTTGCGTAAAAGAGACACAGAAAATTGCAGAGACGTTGAAAATGGATGTGATCAGAGTAAAATGGCTGGGGTTGTTTTTGTCTTCTACTCTTCTGGTATTTTTACCCGTCTTTCATCTAGGGCAGGTAGATGTCGTATATCTGGTATTTATGCTGTGGGGAGTACGCAAATACATAGAGGGAAATTATAAAGAGTTTATTTTCGCTTTTATGATTGCAAATCCTGTTAAATACTTATCTGTTTTCGTATATATACCTCTGATTCTTCTAAAAGAGAAAAGAGTACTATACATTTTGCGGGATATAGTTATTGGGTTTGTTTTGATTCCCATAGAGTTGATCATCAAAAATATGACAAGCATATTGTGCTGGCTGGGAGTAATAGATGCCAGTCAGGTTAGGATACCATATACATTAGCGACGAGTCAGATCAGAATTTTGTTAGTAAATGTATGGGGAGCAGGACCAGACAATATGGGGGCGTCCATAGTGGTGATCGCATATGTAATCATATGTATACTTGCATATCGCAGCTGTTATAATGATGCAAGAAGAGGAAAGTTGTCCACATGGTTCTGCTTTTCTAGTATCGCTGTTTTAGTCACTTTTGGGACAATGAAATGCTATTGGATCATTTTGATGGCGCCATTTATGATCCTGCTTCTATTTATGGACAAGCGTAATATCAGAATTAATTTTGTACTGGAGGCCTTTACACCGATAATGTTTATATGTGTTTATGTCATAACGCAGTCACAGGTGTATGGGGGAAGAATGACATTTGATTATTTGCTGCTATCCCTGAGCAAATATTTAATGAACCGACGTGAAAGCCATAGTACAAATGATATGATTCATTATATAAAGGACACAATCCAATATCCAGGAGAATATGAGAATGCTATTCCAGCATTGGTAATCGTATGTATAATAACATTTATGATCATTAATTTTCCGCATAATGAAGAACAAGAGATTGCAATAGATGAGCAGAAAGTGTGGTGTCAGTGGGGATTGATCAGAATTGGAATTCTGGTCTTGTGGTATGTGCTGAATTTCTGGTGTTTGTTTAAATAAGGAGCTGTAGGAAAATAAGAGATACAGATTACGCAGAATTTTTTTATTTTCCTATAGATCATATGAGGATCAGTTTATTCTGGACTTTCTTGCTTCATTTATTCATTGAGCCAAGCTGATTTCTTTCATATAATTTCAAATTTCCAAACATGCCGGGCGGCATGCTCTCCTTGCGTCGTTCCTGCCTTCCGGCACAAACAATGCATGAAT